>JBJMLT010000358.1:0-8423 GCA_045805165.1 Flavisolibacter sp. | reverse complement strand
ATTGGCGAAAGCAAAATAATTACTGTAAAAGATGAATTGCAAAATATTAAAGAGGTTCAATTGGAATTAGGCAATAAGCGAAATAAGAAGACTGTTCGATTCTGTTTTTACCATAAAGAACTAGACGATCATATCAAATTAACTTCTCTTTCCAGGAAAGCTATACATTGGAAAACTAAGGTTGACATTCATAAGCACCGCGGTAATCTTAATTTTGAAGCTGATTATATTCTGTAAACAACGCTTTGGGATATCAGTCTGGTAGTTCATTATGTTAACTCCATTATGTGAATGCGAGTTTCGAAAAGTAGAGATAATGCCTTTGTAAACTTGTCAATATTTTTACCAATATTAAAACTATTGTTTTTCTTCAACATCTGGTTAATAGGTTAACAAGCTGGCTTGTAAAGCCAAATAAAAATTGCTACTTGTTAACCTATCTCCAGAATTAGCTTGAATACTATCTTGCTATAACCATTTTCTTTGTCTCTGATATTTTGCCATCGACTACAATGCTATAATTATATGCACCGCTACTCCATCTGGCAGCGTCAATATTTATAGTTCCGGAACCTTCAGTTATCGTGTAATCTTTTACTTTTTTCCCGCTGTAATCTGTAACAACAAGATGCGCAGATGAAAAACCTGCAGGAATTGAATAATGAATAGTTGTTGAACCAGAATAAGGGTTAGGCTGGTTTTGCTCTAAATTAATTCCGGCGGAGGTATTTATATTTCCACCTTTATTCAGGATCATTGATCTTAATTCCTTTATTTCTTTTTCCAGGTCTTCATTTTTTTTGCTCAGTTCCTGTACAGCCTTAACTAAAGGCACAACGAATTCACTGTATCTGATCCCATAGAAATCCTTTTCATTTTTGGGAATATCTACACCGTCAAAATTATAACTCAGATTCTTTGCGGCTTTTTCTACTTCCTGAGCAATGAAACCTGTTTTGATCTCTTTAGATTGCGCCTGTAAAGAAGATATTTCTTCTTTAGATGTAACTGAAGCCCTATCCATACCATCAGGTAATGGAACCATATCCTTTAGTATTTTATTTATCTGTATCGCATCCACTGTATAAGTTATCGGTCTTAACTGGTTAATGAAATCAAGTCCTGGCACATCTTCCTTAATATTTTTCTTAAATCGTCCATCAGAAAATGTAGTCCATCCTACCTGGCCGCCAATGGATGTAACTGATGTATTTCCTACCCTTACCTGATTATTAGCAGTAGCAGTTGCGCCGTAGCCAACCGCTGTAACATTTACAAGGCCTACCGCACTTCCGGATTGGGAGCCGAGAAAAGTACCATTACCTGCTATATTCATACCTGATGACCAGCCTATAGCCGTATTCGAAGAAGAAGATATATCATAAAAAAGAGTGTAGCCACCATAGCCAACATTAAACTGACCTGAAGCATTATTGTACAAGGCATTAAGTCCATATGCAGCGTTGTAAGCTCCTACTGTATTATTTAACAAGGCACTAAATCCATTAGCTGTATTATAAAATCCAGTTGTATTTTGTAATAACGACTGATATCCCTGTGATGAATTACCATAGCCGATAGTGTTACTATTTAAAGCCTGGTATCCTAAAGCAACATTATAATAGCCAGTGTTATTATTATATAGGGCATAAGTACCAACTGCGGTATTATAAGAAGCTGTATTAGAATTTAAGCTATACGCACCCAAAGCAGTATTGTAAGAGGATGTTGAAGAACCATAATTTGCCTGATAACCAATAGCCGTATTATAAAAACCGGTAGTATTGGTTTGACCTGAAGCGTATCCTAATGCTGTATTACCATAGCCGGAGGTATTAAAATATAATGAGGATGTTCCTATTGCTGTGTTATTGCCTCCATCTAAATTCTTGATCATAGCACCAGATCCTATGGCGGTATTTCCATAACCTGATGTGTTAGCATAAAGTGCCTGTAAACCCATGCCAGTGTTATTTGAACCACTGGTGTTTGTATATAAAACAGTATAACCAACTCCGGTATTTCCATTTTGCCTTGTATTAAACAAAGCATATGCCCCCACTGCAGTATTATAATAAGCTTCCGTATTACTGTCCAAAGCGTATGCACCAATTGCTGTGTTATAATAACCAGAAGTATCTGAATACAAAGCATTATGGCCAATAGCAGTATTGTATTTTCCTGAATTAATAACCCTGCCAGCGAGTATTCCCAAAAAAGTATTGGCAGTGCCACGGTTGCCTATAAATAATTTGCTTCCTTTATATACATTCCCAATAAAAAACATATTATTCCAATTATGGCCACTGGATCCGAAACTTCTCAGGTTAGTTGAAAAAGGAATGAGATCCACATTTACTGCGGTTGGAGCTACAAGGTTGGAAAGAGAAGTATTAGCCTGAGCAGCTATTTTCTCAATTGCGGATAGTTCAAATAATGCAATAAGCATTACTATAATAAAAACATTTTTTCTCATGATTATTAGTTTATAGTTGAATAAATAGCATCCTTAAAAATCCGGATCAGGAAGTCTTTATAAGATGAAAGATTAAATAATTACAACTAATGTTATCAAAGTCAGCTAATGCGATTGATAGCACATCAAAGGGAAGAGATCTGTAAGGTTATTTTAAATTGGGGATGGAATATTAAATGTAAAATAATGGTATTAGTAAGTTACGATTTTTATAATTAAGCATTGTATGCTTTTTTATACTCTTTTTACGGTTAACCACTTGCCTTAAAGCCATTATTTGGAGTATATTTTAAAGGAAGTTTAAAGAACAAAAAAACCAGTTAAACAACTGGTTCTTTGTGCCCAAGACTGGATTCGAACCAGCACACCGGTTAAGGCACTACCACCTCAAAGTAGCGTGTCTACCAATTTCACCACCTGGGCATCTGAAGGGCTGCAAATTTATTTATTTTATTAATACGATCCGAAAAGTTGTTCCTTTCCCAGGCTCCGATTGTTTAACATTTAATGACCCTTTATGATATTGTTCAACAATTCGTTTTGAAAGACTAAGTCCTAATCCCCATCCTCTTTTTTTTGTTGTAAATCCAGGCTTGAATACTTTTCTAATATTCTGTTTACTTATCCCTTTGCCTGTATCACTTACATCTATCACTACATTTTCATCATACTCCTGTATATCTATATTTATAGATCCTTTTCCTTCCATTGCATCCAAAGAATTTTTCATCAGGTTCTCTATTACCCAATCGAATAGCGGAGCAGAAATTTTAGTGATGAGAGTATTTTTTCCATGGCTGTCTACTGTAAAGGATACTTTACCTCCAGCTCTTTTTCTTATATATTCAACCACATTCTGTATCTGTACAATAATATTTCTTTCTTCAAGCTGTGGTGTGCTTCCTATTTTTCCAAAGCGATCAGATACCAGTCGTAAACGGTTTACATCTTTCTCCATTTCATATACCATGCTTTCATCCTTCTTCGATTCTTTAAGAATTTCCAACCATCCTTCGAGTGATGAAACCGGTGTTCCTAACTGGTGCGCGGTTTCTTTTGCCATTCCTGCCCAAACCTGGTTCTGGACAGACCTGTAACTACTGCTAAGAGCAAGAATGGTAATAAGAATGAATAGTCCTACAATAAATAGCTGAACATATGGATAATATCGCACTTCTCTCAGCAACCAGCTATCTCCATAGTAATATTTATTCAGTCGTGTTGAATCCAATACATCATAATATATTATTGGACGGTTCTCTGATTTGAATTGCTTTAGTCGGGAACGTAAATAAACCGGATCTTCAGCTTTCACTGAATCGAGGTTTTTGTAACCGGTTATACTATCATGTTCATTCGTAGCAATAATTGGAATATCATTATTATCACGTATGATCTTGAAAGGTAAGCGGGTGTCTATATTCTGCGTATTGAACAAAGAATTGCTTGCTTCCACCCATTCTTCCACTTTCTTTCTCTCGTCATATTCTATTTTCTTAGCCAGATAAGAAGAATACAAAATAGTTCCGCCAACGATCAATATGGCAATAAACGCTAAAAGTATGCGCCAGTTAAATAATTGACGAAACATCTCCGAAAATAATAAGTATATACCCGCTTCTCTTATTTTTGAGCAAATAATTTATCCTTGAAGGAATCGCCATCTGTAGCTATTGTAATACTTAACTGGAATGGGAAGCATTATTTGGAAACATTTCTGCCTTCAGTTTTATCCACATCTTATGACCGGGTTAAGGTAATTGTAGCAGACAATGACTCTTCTGATGGCTCTGTAAGCTGGCTTCAGACCTCATATCCCCAAATTGACCTCATTATACTTGATCATAATTATGGTTTTGCCGGAGGATATAACAAAGCATTGAAACAAGTGGAGGCAGATTATTATGTGTTGCTGAATTCCGATGTAGAAGTTACTCCCGGATGGCTGGACCCCATCGTTCAATTGCTGGAAAGCAATAATTCTTTCGCGGCCTGTCAACCCAAATTATTAGCCTTTAATAACAAGCAACAATTTGAATATGCCGGTGGAGCAGGGGGGTGGCTGGACCTTTTTGGCTATCCATTTGCCCGGGGAAGAATATTCAATTATTGTGAAAGAGATAACGGTCAATATAATGATACAATTGAAGTGTTTTGGGCCAGTGGCGCTGCATTGATCATCAAGAAAGACATTTTTAATAAAGTGAACGGCTTTGATGAATATTTTTTTGCCCATCAGGAAGAAATTGACCTTTGCTGGAGGATACAGCTTGAAGGATATAAAATACTTTGTTGTCCGCAATCAACTGTCTATCATGTAGGAGGTGGTACCTTGCCGAGAGGTAATTCCAGAAAAACTTTCCTGAACTTCAGGAATAATCATATTCTTATGGCAAAGAATATGAGGTGGAGCGAAAAGTGGTGGAAGATTCCCTACCGCCTGTTTTTGGATCAGGTCTCTGCAGTTAAAGGATTGCTTTCGGGGGATGGAGGATATTTTATAGCGATATTAAAAGCTCACCTGGCTTTTAAATACTGGATCCTTTTTGCCCAAAAACCTAAAAGACCAGCTAAAAGAGTGAGGGTTAAAGATTTGTCCGGAGTTTTCAAGGGTAATGTAGTTTGGCAGCATTTTGTCCGGAATAAGCGAACATTTTCATCGATTATAGTGAAAAGCAAACCGGTGAATGACTAAAACTTTTTCCTGATATTGGGATCAACTATTATTTTTGCATCACAAAGTTTAAATATGGATTACCGCCAGGAAGAATATCAGGAGGAGTTAGCCAAGGTTCACGATAGGGATTTCACTCATAACTGGGTTTCTTCATCTGCCTTTATCTTTTATTTATCAGTTTTTTGTTTTCTTGCATTTGCCTTTGGTAGCTGCTTCAAGCTATATAATAAAAGGTTTGAGAATAGTGCTCCGAAAAATGTGGTAGTTCAGGAAAGTACTTTATATACTCCTAAGTATAACACCCCCAAATAGTTAGAATTTTTTTGATGCAAAGGTTGCAATACTTATTTTTGCAGCCCTCTTAGCTCTTATACATGCGGAAGTAGCTCATTTGGTAGAGCACAACCTTGCCAAGGTTGGGGTGGCCGGTTCGAGCCCGGTCTTCCGCTCAGATGTATCCCGCTTCAGCGGGATATTTTTTTGGAGCGCCCTGGTGGTGGAATTGGTAGACACGCAGGACTTAAAATCCTGTGGCCAGCAATGGCCGTAACGGTTCAAGTCCGTTCCGGGGCACAATGAGTAAGCTATAGTAAGTTGAATCAATTTATTATAGCTTTTTTATTTTAATCAGTTGCCCGATTAGTTGCCCTTCACTTAATTATTTAGACAATTCAAGATACTGTACAACTATCTCCGGACAGATAAAGGTCGAAGGACCTACTGAAGATTTAGAACAAATATTAATAGGCAAGCTGCAGGCGTATAAATTATTACTTGACATTATACCTGAAGATTCTTACACACCTATGGAGATTTTTGATGTAAGAGGAGACGTATCTGCTTTATTTAATTAAAAGACCCATCCAGTAATTTGGACAGGCCTTTTGTTAAAAGCAGATCGGACGGCTTAATATCTTAATTATTCACTTGCCTTTACTAATTTTTTGGTATCTATTATTTTTCCATCAACGATAAGGGAATAGTTATACACACCGCTGCTTAATAAGGAAGTATCTAAATTAATTACACCGGAGGCATTGAGTGGGACCGTTTTGATAACTTGTCCCAGATTGTTTGATAAAACTAATTGAGCCCTATTGGTTGCTGATGGAATACTATATTGAATCCGGGTAGAATTGCCAGCAGGATTAGGTGTATTTTGTTGTAAGTTCAAGGAAGCTATTGTGTTGATATCTTTTTTGTCTAAGATGATGGATTCGAGTTTGGTTAACCTTTTTTCCAATTCATCATTTTTGTTTTGCAATTCTTCATTCTTTTTGCTCAATTCCTGAACTGCTTTCACCAGCGGCACAACAAAGTCACCATACCTCAAACCATAAAAACCATCTTTGGTTTTTGGTGCATCCACACCACTGAAATCATAGCCAAGTTTCTGCGCCGCTTTTTCTACTTCCTGGGCCACAAAGCCAGTGTATTTTATTTTGGCTTTTTCCTGTTTAGCAATCTTATCCTGTTCTGACGATTCTGGTTGTTTTATTTGAGGAATTTGCGGAACTGCAACATTCTGTGAAGAAGGAGTATTGAATGTTTGGAAATTAGGTTGGGCGTGTTCAGAAACTCCTGGCAGGGATTTACCAGCATGAGAAATGGATGGGAGTTCTACGTTTGCATTTGATTTGATTGGAGCACTCATAGGCTGCTCATTGCGGCTCATGTTTTTTTGAAGGGAGGTTTTGGCCTTTTCTATTCCATCGACGTCTATTGTATAGGTTACAGCTCTCAACTGGTTAATGAATTCAAGGCCTGGCACATCTTCCTTAATGTTCTTTTTATAGCGACCATCGGAAAAATTGGTCCAGTTGGCATATCCGCCAATAGAGGTGACAGCAGTATTCCCGACCACCACTTTATTGGAAGCATCTACATAAGCATTATATCCAATGGCCGTCATATTAGTCAGGTTTGCTCCCCCTGTTGTAAAGGACCCAAGAAAAGTACCTTGAATAGGATTAGTAGTACCATCACCAGCAGAAAAGCCAATAGCTGTATTATAATTACCAGTGGCATTATAATAAAGAGTGTACTGTCCAAATCCGGTATTTCCAAAAGCTGTAGTATTGTTTGGTAAGCTAAAGTAACCAAATGCAGAATTTAAACCCCCGGTGGTATTGGCATTAAGGCTGGAATATCCACTTGCTGTATTGAAAGAGCCGGTAGTATTACTTAATAAAGAATTTTGGCCACTGGCACTATTCAAGCCGCCAGTAGTATTACTATACAAAGAATTTGGCCCATTTGCTGTATTGTAAGAGCCGGTAGTATTGCTATACAAAGCCTGGTATCCATTTGCAGTATTGTAATTGGCAGTAATATTACTGACCAATGCCTGGTATCCATTTGCTGTATTGTAAGAGCCGGTAGTATTACTTATCAATGTCTGGGTTCCAGTTGCAGTATTAAAAGTGCCTGTGGAGTTACTTTGCAAGGCATGCGCTCCAATTGCTGTATTATTGGAAACTGTATTAAATAATAAGGTATTATACCCAATGGCTGTGTTTTCCCCTCCATCGATATTATAATATAAGGAATTTGTACCCAATGCGGCATTGTATATTCCCGTTGTGTTATTAATCATACTATTTAATCCAACACCTGAGTTGTAGCTACCTGCTGTATTATTAGCAAGGGCCAGGTATCCGATTGCAGTATTACCAATACCATTAGTATTAGAATACAATGCCTCGAACCCATTAGCTACATTATAACTGCCTGATTTATTACTATATAATGAATAGGCACCTGTGGCTGTATTATACCAACCGATACTATCAAAGGCCAGAGAAGAAAAACCAAGCCCTGTATTGTAGGATCCTGAAGTATTCCCTCCTGAAAGAATACCTAAATCTGTATTATAATTTGATGACCCTACATGAATAATACGATTGGAGCCCTGATAAACATCTCCAGCCAGATTAAGAGTGGAATTTATACTTACTTTCTTGTTGGGCAGATCCACAGAAAGTACAGGAATCCCATTTCCTAAAAAATGAAAGTTATCGGTAGAATCATTATACTGCAGGCCATAGTTAGAATATGTAGTTGAATGGGCAATTACCATTCGGGTAGGATTTAGAGTACCTGATGTAAACATAAAGATCATAGGCTTATTCGCTGTAGCGGTAGGATTGGCAAACTGAATATTATGTGCACCTGTACCAAACTTCAACTGTCCACTCAGAAATTGTGTTCCCCGCACATCTAATGTTGAGACCGGGTGGGCAGAGTTAATGCCTACAAATCCAAAGGTGT
>JBJMLT010000357.1:0-5210 GCA_045805165.1 Flavisolibacter sp. | reverse complement strand
TAAAAATGAAGATCATTAGTTATAACGTAAATGGAATAAGAGCTGCAATAAAAAAAGGTTTTACAGATTGGTTAAAGACGCACCCAGCTGACGTTATTTGCATTCAGGAGAATAAAGCGCAACAATCGGACATAGAATCTAAAGTATTTAATGAACTGGGATATTATGACCATTGGTTCTGCGCACAGAAAAAAGGATACAGCGGAGTAACTGTTTTTACTAAAATAAAACCGGAAAAAGTTGAATGCGGTACAGGACATAAAGTAAGTGATGATGAAGGAAGAGTGCTACAACTTGATTTTGGAAAAGTAAGATTGATCAATGCATATTTCCCTTCTGGCACAACCGGAGACGAACGGCAGACTTATAAATATCAATGGCTTGATGAATTTTTTACTTATTTACAAAACCTTAGAAAAAAATACCCAAATATTGTTTTATGCGGAGATTATAACATTGCACATAAAGAAATTGATATTCACAATCCAGTTGGTAATAAAAAAACATCTGGCTTTTTACCTGAAGAAAGAGCATGGATGGATAAATTTTATAGTCATGGTTGGATAGATTCATTTAGGGTTTTTCATCCAGAGCCTCACAGGTATAGTTGGTGGAGTCAGCGATTTCCCCAAGTACGATTATCAAACAAAGGATGGCGTATAGATTATATCAGTGTTACTGAACCATTAAAACCTTTTTTGAAAAATGCAGAAATTTATCCGGATGTAAAGCATAGCGATCATTGCCCCATATATGTGGAAATAGATTCGGAAAAAATTAAATAATGATCATTTACAACGTCACAGTTAAAGTAGAAACTGAAATAGCTGAGAAATGGCTTAAATGGCTATTACACGAACATATTCCAGAAATTATGAAAACCAGATGCTTTATAGATTATAAAGTGGCAAGGTTACTTGAAGTAGATGATTCCGACGGACCTACGTATGCAATTCAGTATCATGCAGATTCAAGAGATGATTATGACAGATATATAAAAACTTTTTCTTCTATTTATATCAAACAATCTTTTGATAAGTGGGGCGATCAATCCTATTCCTTCCAAAGCGTATTACAAGTTGTGAACTAGTTGTGAACAAATACTGAAGACTCCAGTTTTAAGTTCGACAATTACAGCAACTTCATGTAATGCTTATCCTGACTGCGTTTCAGCCAAAATACGTGAAACCCTCACCAGTATGTGGTTTCAAGGGCTTAAAATTTTGAAAGAATATTTATTGTCAACTAATCAACCTGCTAGAATCCTTATCCATAGCGGTTTCTATAGGAAAGAAAAAATATTTTTATTCGTAGAAATTAATTTTGCCGGATAGAAAAAGCTTATAAATTTGTTGCATTGAAACTTTTATAAAATATCAACTATGAACAAAGCTGAATTGATCAACAAGATTGCTGATGATGCAGGTGTAACAAAAACGCAAGCTAACGCTGCTTTAGATTCTTTCGTAGAAGCTGTTACCAAAACGCTTAAAGGTGGTGGCAAAGTAACCCTCGTAGGATTCGGAACTTTTTCTGTTTCTAAACGTGCTGCACGTAATGGCCGTAACCCTCAGACTGGTGAAGTAATTAAAATTAAGGCAAGAAAAGTTGCCCGCTTTAAAGCTGGTAAAGAACTATCCGGTAAGCTTTAACTACTAAACAAACTTTTTAAGCTCCGTATTGTACGGAGCTTTTTTATTTTCACGACATTTGCTATTTAATATTAAAAAATAAATTATGGGAAGAGGCGATAAAAAAACAAAAAAAGGAAAAATCTTTAAAGGTTCATTTGGTAAATCAAGACCAGCCGGCTCAAAAAAGATCACCGGGAATACCCCAACTAAAAAAGAAAGTTAATTTAACTAATTCAGTTTATTGGGTTTATTGAAAATTGTTGACAAGATTTTAATAAACCTAATAAGCTTATTAAACAAATTAAGGTGCCAATCTTTCAATTCTCCACCATCCAGTTTCCTGTAAGGAATATTGAATTCTATCATGTAATCTGCCAGGTCTTCCCTGCCAGAATTCTACAATTACTGGCTGTACTGAATATCCTCCCCAATTATCTGGCCTTTTGAAATCTTTATCTTTTAACTTCTCTGCTAATAGCTCATATTGTTTATCAATCCATTCCCTGCTTTTTATAACCTGACTCTGAGGAGATACGATAGCACCTATCTGGCTAGATTTTGGACGGGATTTAAAATAGGTATCACTAATTTCTGGAGATGTTTTATTAACTATTCCCATTATTCTTACCTGTCTTTCCAGTTCTTTCCAAAAGAAAACAAGGCACGCTTTAGGGTTTTCTTCCAGCTGAATACCCTTATATGAATTATAATTCGTATAAAATATAAAACCGTTTTGATCAAACCCCTTTAATAAAACAATACGTGCAGAAGGCAATCCGTCACTTGATGCAGTTGCCAATGTCATGGCATTAGGCTCTATAATCTCACTTTCTATTGCCTGATACCACCACTTTTTAAATTGATCTATGGGATTATCTTCAACTTCATTTTCAAGTAAGCTTTGTGTAGAGTATTCTTTGCGCAGGTCAGCTATTGAGTGATTCATAGTATTATTTAAAGCGCAAAAATAGCTGTATCACTTAATGATCATTTTTTTTATGAATTAAAAGAAAGTCCCTTTCTTCAGACATAATTGTTAGCATACTTTCCAACTCACCTATTCTTCTTAATTCCGTTTGAAGTTTTTTATTTGTTTCTGTAATGCTTTGCATATCTGAGTTCAATTCCTGTAAAAATTGAACTTTCTTATGCAGTTGCTGTCTTTGAAGATTGGCTTCAGCCAATTTATCTTCCAGAGTTTCCAATTGCTGACGCAATTGTTGGTTTTCACTAACTACCTCCTCAAGTTTTTCCTGTTTACGAGTTAAATCCTTATATAATTGCTCATATGATTGCTTGGTCTCTTCCAATTCCAATGCAAGATTATTTGCTTTAGATGCTTGTCTTTCCAATCCAACCATTTTAGATTGTAGCTGCTCAAATTCCTGATATACCTGGTCTATTCTGTCAGCCATTTTTTCTGCAGCAGCTGCTCGCTTTTTATATTCGTCAATTTCATTATTCTTTTTTGATAAAGCACTTTCCAATCTGTCAATTTCTTCATTCAACTCGCTATTTTTGTTATTCAATTCCTCCTTTCCTTCATTTTCAATTTCTTCTACCTGCTTTAAAATGCCACTTAGAATCTTTTGCTGATGTGCAATAGTCTCCTTTAAAGAGTCAGCAAGCTCTTCCTTAGGTGAATTATCTTTTTTAGTATATAATTTCTCTTGGTGCGAAGTGGGGATATTCCTTTGTTTTACATCATTTGGTTGATTGACAAAATCAGGACTTATTCTTGCATTTCGAACATGCATATGATACTCAATTGGTTCTACAATTTCCTTCTTAATAGGCTCCTCCTGTCTCTTTCTTTTTTCGGGCTTGAACATTTTAAGTCCCTGTTCTTCTAATGTTTTTTGAAGTGTTTTTCTGCTTTGAAGATAAAAATAAATCGTAACGCCTAATACAATGGCGCCAATATTAAGTACAATAACCTCTAATAGAGTTAAGTTAATAGCTAGTGTTAACATGCAGTTAGTCCAAATAAGTTTTCGTATGACAATCTAAGGATTTTTTCTGAAAACAAGGACCCCAATTCGTCTTTTATGCAGTTACAAGGGTACCTACCTTTTGTCCTGTTACCACCCTCCGTAAATTGCCAGTTTTATTCATATCAAATACTACAATAGGCAGTTCATTTTCCATACATAAGGTAAAGGCTGTCATGTCCATTACATTCAATTTTTTAGTTATGCATTCCTGGTATGTAATTGCAGCAAATTTTGTAGCATTTGGATCTTTTTCCGGATCTGCAGTATAAATCCCATCTACCCTGGTTCCTTTCATAATAACATCAGCCTTTATTTCGATTGCTCTTAAAGAACCGGCCGTATCTGTAGTAAAATAAGGATTACCAGTTCCGGCACCAAAAATGACTACTCTACCCTTTTCAAGATGTCGTATGGCTCTTCTCCGAATGTATGGCTCTGCAATCTGCTCCATTTTTATAGCGCTCTGAAGCCTGGTATAAACTCCTATTTTTTCCAAGGCAGCCTGTAGGGCCATTCCATTAATTACAGTAGCGAGCATACCCATATAATCCCCATGAGCTCTTTCAATACCAGTTTCCGCCTCATTCATGCCTCTATATATATTTCCACCTCCAATAACGATTGCCACCTGAACTCCAAGTTCTACTATCAGCTTTATATCTTCCGCATAATGACTTAAAACATCTGTATCAAATCCAAAACTCTTGTCTCCCATTAAAGATTCTCCTGATAGCTTGAGAAGGATGCGCTTAAATTTAGGTAGCATAGTTACTTGTTAAAAGGCGTTGCGAAGATAAGGGAATGGTTAATTAGCTAATTATCCAGTTATTTTTGAATTGTGTTTTATAATCTATTAAAATTTTATTCAAGACTGGCAATTAAAATCTATTGTCGGAAAATTATTGTTAATAAACCGGAAATATTAAATAAAAATGGCCCCTTGTTGTTAGCTGCGAATCATCCTAATTCTTTTTTTGATGGCATTATTATTACAACACTCTTTGAACAGCCTGTATTTTCTCTTGCCAGGGGAGATGTATTTAAATATAAGCGGATTGATCAATTTTTAAGAAGAATCCAGCTATTGCCAATTTACCGAACAAGTGAAGGGGTTAAAAATCTTTCTCATAATTATACAACATTTGATGCATGTCAAAAAACATTTGAAAGAAAAGGGATCATACTGATTTTCTGTGAAGGAAGATGTGAGAATGAATGGCACTTGCGTTCTTTGAAAAAGGGAACAGCCAGACTGGCAACAACTGCATGGCAAAACAATATAGATCTGGAAGTAATTCCAGTAGGGATAAATTATAGTTCATTCAAAAAATATGGAAAGGAAGCTCACATTTTTTTCGGAGATCCAATTTTATCTGCAAACATCATGAAAGAAGAAGTGAATGCAAGGCAATTAATAGCTTTTAATGAAGATATTGAACAGCAATTAAAACAATTAGTTTATGAGATAGAACCTTCTGAGAAGAAACAATTGAAAAGAACCTTTGCATTCAATAATAATAACTTATTTCTTCTACCAGCATTTATTGGATGGTTGGTTCACTCTCCATTATACTATCCTTGC
>JBJMLT010000356.1:0-3201 GCA_045805165.1 Flavisolibacter sp. | reverse complement strand
GATCTCCTATTTCTTTATTTTTATTAAGGTTCTTTTGTCCGTTTGGATTTTGCTGTATTTGTATCGAAAGGCGTGTGATCTGTTCTTTTAATTTTCTTTCTTTTGTTCTTAAAGCGGAAGGTGAATTACCAAAACTATTCCGAAGCTCATTAAATACTAAAACTGAAGCTTTGCTTTTCTGGTCAAGCACGTAAGCTTTTTCCAGATAAGATTTGTCCTTTGTGATATTATAAAGGTTGAATGCGGCATCAATTGGCTTCTCATTGATGCTGTATTTAGATCTTTCTAAAAATAAACGTGCTTCATCATTGTCATAATTTCGTTCTATATAATCTAAAAGGCTAAATGTTGCTTCGTAGGTGTTCAATTCATGATTTAACCAACGGATTTGCCTCGATTGATTATATAATGCATGCAGCGCTTCAGCTTTAGCAGCAATCGTCCTGAATAAATATATATAATTAAAAGCTCCGGTGAACTTTATAGGATTAGCAGTTATAGAGCTATCATTAAAATAGGGATAGAATTGATGAAGGGCCAATTGATAAAGATGCAAGGAGGCGTCAAAATTACTGAGCTTTGATTGCAGGTCAGCTTCTATTTTAAGGGTCAACCCGTGATCTGGGTTTTCTTCACTTCCATTATAGATCTTATTATCATTAAGGGCTTTATTAATATAAAAAGCAGCCGAATCATATTTCTTTAAACTGATCCAGGCATTAGCAATATCATTATTTAAACCAATAACCAGCTTGTTCGAATAGTGAACTTTCTTAAAGCTTGTAATTGCTCCTGAAGGATTATCTGAATAAAATTGTATTAATCCGATATTATTATAGATCTCATTGAGATGTTGCTTGTGAGGAAGAAGCTTGCTCAAAACTTTTCCTGCACTATCATAATCTTCCAGCTTGAATAAGCAGGTTGCAAAATTGATCTTATAATTAACTAAAAGATTTTCAAAATAGGGATGATTATGAGGAAGAACTTCTGAGGCTTTACGAAAGTAATTTTTTGCCTGCATATAATTACCTGATTGGTAGAAAAGTACTCCAAGATCGTTATAAAGTCTTTCATTCTCCTGCAATTTTATAGTGTATTTATCCTGGATCTTTTCAGCATTCTTAAAACTAAAGCTGGCTGAATCCAATTGATTCTGCTGAAAATAGATATTGCCTGAATACAATAAGGGTTTGAACAAAAATGAATCTGGAAGGGAATGGATGTCTTTAATGGCTTTCTGGTAAAATTGCAAAGCAAGGTTCAGACTATCAAAATAATGCTCCAACTCACCAATTTTTAGATCAGTAAAAAACAAAAGTGAATCAGTGGGGTAATCTTTATCCAGAATTTCTTCAACCTTTATAAACTTTCTGAGCGCAAGCTTATTCAGATTTATTTCATTTCTCTCTTCATAGTTCTTATGAAAGCTTAACTGAATGGCTTTATTAAATAAAGTATTTGCCTGTTGGTATTCCTGCAATACAATTGTATAGTTATTATTAATTTTTTGTGCAGCAATATATTGAATAGAGAAAATGAACAGAAAAGGAATAATAAAATTGTATTTGCTCACTTAGTTTGGTTAATGGCCGATGATAACTATACAGGGAGGTCTTGGTTTTGATGCAGTCTGAATGGTGCCTGTTGCCATTGGAGCATTATTGGGCTGAAGGGTCATGATCTGATGATCTATCATAGTTTGTGCTAAGTCGGGTGTTACATCATTCATTGTATCAAAATAATAGATCAGGATACTGATTTTATTTAATGCTTTTCCGCTTTTATCATCTAACCTGTATAATACATCAAATCCCTTCTTTGTATTATTTTGGGGTGTTTGACCAAATAATCGGTTTCGAATGCTTTCCATTAAATTGATCTGTCCATTATTTGTCTTCATGGCACAGCCGGAACTATTTGCCGTTTTATCTTCATCAAAATTCCCGGGTGGAAGTGATATTGCAGGATTCGCATTATAAACAGGGAAAGCAACAGAATCTGAATTAGCAAGCCTGTAATATTTATCAGGAAAATTGATTCCTGATATAATAATATATGTATGAGAGCTATCTCCTGTGGAAGAAACAAAACTAATTTTGTATTTCATCCCTGCTTCACTTTTTGAAATATTAATCGTGCCTGTAGCATTGTCCATCCTTAAGCCCTCGGGGAATGATGAATAAGTTCCCGCCTTTGCGTTAACAGGACTTATCAGGTAATCAGATGATTGATTATTGATATAAAAAATAGAATCGCCATAGCTTAATTGATAAGATGGGATTATGTTTGGACTCATCCCTTCTTTTTTACAGGAATTCAGTAAAAAAGTAAATCCTGCTAACATATATATTATGACCGCTTGGGATTTCATACAATTAATTCGATTAAGTTACATTCTGCAACGTTTTCAATTCCAATAAGATATTGTTAAATATCCGGCACAGTATAAACGTAAAGTTGGGATGTAAAGTTGTCTTTACATCCCATAAATCTTTATTTAATCAAAATCTTCTTCATCATCTAAATCCTTCAGATTTTTTACTATTTGCTTATATAGATCCTGGTTTACTGACGCTGTGATCAATAATTGTCCATTTGTTACAACCGCATTACTTATTGCAGATGCACTTATTCCATTACTTAATGCGCTTAAATTCAGAGAGGTAATAGCATTATGAATACTCGAATCAGTAATAGTAACGTTTGACCTTTCACCTTTGATCTCTATATTCTCATTTCCAATAAACACTATATTAATTGTATTTGATCCATTCGTTACCTGCGCATTCAATTGCAAGGAGGGATTATTACCTGAAGGGCTTAATTGCGCTTTAAATTCTACCTCATCAAACTTTCCGGTAGGAATGGAAAGGGTACCAATAAAGCTGCTATCGCTAAATAAATTGACTGTTTGATTAACATTGGATTTAAACTCTACTTCTGATCCATCTTTTTTAGCCTCAAATTTTATCATGGATACTGAGGCTGTGCCGGATAGCCATGTAATATTGGCACCTTCTATTTTCTGAGTACTGGATACAGAAGACAGCCTGTTTACAGTGCTCATAGTATTTACAGCTTTCAAATGAAAAGCAATGGATGGCTGACTATTAGATGGATGAGATAAATTGGTAAGAGACTGCTCTTTTTTACAACTGGTAAATAGTCCGGCAGCGATAATTGGAAACAGAATCTGAG
>JBJMLT010000355.1:0-2150 GCA_045805165.1 Flavisolibacter sp. | reverse complement strand
ATTTGGAGCGGACAAGCCAGGAACTGTCTATTATGATCCTACAACCGATGCCTTATTTGAATTATTTACCTGTACACCTCATTCTGTTTACTATGTGGCTGAATTCAATGGAATGATTGTAGGCGGTGCAGGAATATTTCCATCACCAGGACTTCCAAATGATACATGCGAACTGGTGAAAATGTATTTACTATCGGAATTTAGAGGAATTGGATTAGGGAAAAAAATGATCAACCAGGCGATTTCATTTGCTAAAGCGGAGGGATTTAAAAACATTTACATAGAAACCATGAACGAGTTGAAAAATGCACTTGCCGCCTATCAAAAACTTGGCTTCGAATACATACCCTGTTCTCTTGGTAACACCGGCCATTTTGGCTGCGACCTCTTTATGATCATGAAAATTTAGATTTAGAATTACTATTTCCTTGCACCAATCACCAATCACCAATCATTTATCAGCAATCAGGTAGAAGCTATCAGCTATCAGCTATCAGCAATCAGAAATCCACAATTCATCTCCCCCTTTACCTAAAATATTAACCAGACTGAATTAAAGAGTTTTAACTTTTAACTTTTAACTTTTAACTTTTAACTTATTCCAAAAATTCACGCTAAAACCTCTACCTCATACACTGCACTAAACAAATACATCTTCTTCGTTTTCACCTCCACACATTTATATCGTTTGCGTATTTTCTCTCCTTTCTTAAATATTTTCCCATCATGTGTTTTGAATAATGTTCCTTCCGGAATGGTTTCCACAAACACCAAATGAGTTTCCTTTTCATCATATTTTTTCAGTATCCGCAATAAATGTTCATCGGAACAACTTGATGCTGCGGGATTATGAATTGATTTTAGGACCGCCCGTTTAATATCATCAGGAAAAATATTATGCTGAATAAATTGCGCTAACAATTGTCCGAAAATAGTTTTCCATTCTTTGCCATGAGCATTCACTTTATTTCCAAATTGTTCAAAAGTTAACAAATGTGCCAGCTCATGCAACAGTGTTAAAAGAAAAGAATATTTATTAAGATTTCCATTTACGCTTATTCTGTGATTTTCATTTCGCAAACGGTGTCTGTAATCTCCCAGAATGCTTTTTCTATCTCGTGCAATGGTTAGGTGAACATGATAAGTATTAAGATAATGAACAACTGCTTCAAAGGTCCCTTCCGGTAAATAATGTTGAAGGGTTGTAATAGGCGCTTCTTTCTTACCCATGGGTCTTTTGCTTCAGGAGCTTCGTTAAAGCTGAAACCTCAAGAAATGTGTACACCAAATATAAACCCATGCATATAAATAATGCAGCCTTATTTAAATTTCCCCTATTAAGAAAAATATAAATAAATGCAGCAATTACACAAGCGAATAGCTTTATCATGATGCTTACATATACATACCTGAAAAATACATTTGGATTAGTATTGTTTATTCCTTTTTTTGCCAGGTTAAATGAAAAGGATGTAATAAAGAATAGAAGAAGATTTCCAATAGTTAGAACTCTGATATCAATGTTCCAGGCGGCCATTAATCCCTTTGCTGTTATTACAAATATTCCGATTGCTAAAAAAACAAGTTGAACTGGTAAAAATAGCTTTGCAGGTCTGGTCATTTCTTGTTATTCTTTTTTGAAGTTTCTCTTATCAGGTTATAGAATAGAATGCATAGAACAAGCAAAGGAAGAAGCCAGACAAACAATGGTATCGCGATATGGATCCATTTATCAACTTTATATCCTGCAAAAACAGCAATGCCTAGTGACACAAAAATCTGTGCCCCCAGACTGGCATAACGCATTATATCGTTGTTATTACTTTGCTTCTGCTGTTTGGACATCCGGTTTATTCATTAATACAAGGCTTCCTGCTGAAGCGCCCATTTCGCATTTACCATTAAAAATGGCAGCAGGGTCAATTTGAAGTTTTCCGGCAGCAATATTACCCTGAACATTGCTTTCACTTCTTAATTGAAGCAACTCTTTTACAGAAATGTTTCCAATTACCTTTCCGGTAATATCTGCTCCGTTTGCATGAATATTACCTTCTACAAGGCCGGAAGGTCCTACCACAATTTTAGCTGTGCTGATTACATTTCCCTGAATAGTTCCATCAATTCGAAGATCGTTATCGCTTTTTACATCT
>JBJMLT010000354.1:0-8340 GCA_045805165.1 Flavisolibacter sp. | reverse complement strand
TCTGTACTATTTGGAGTAAGCTCAATGTGTGTATCGCGGTATTTTGCATTTTTAGTTTTACAATTGCAGCTTTCCACTCCTCCTACCTTTACTTTATAAACATATCCTGTGAGTGTTACAGCATTATCTGTTGAAAATTGATTAGGGTCAGCACTATGGGCAAGGCTGTCAAATGTGATCTGATCATCAAAATCATCTTGTTTCGGAATAGCATATCGGTTCTTTAAGCTATTCAGTGTGTAAACTTTACTGGTTTTAGAAGCAGCGCCATGCAAGCCACAATTTTTACCATCGATCTTAATAGTATTCTGGCTTTGGACAGATAAACAGCAAATGATGATTGGAAATAAACATAACTTTTTCATTGAAATTCTTTTAAGCGTTTGTGGTTATAATTACTAATGTCACAGGAAGTAAACTGGTTAGAAGTCTTAAGTTAACTTTGAATAACATCCAACAATATATGCAGGTACAGATGTCGGTCTTTTACAATGGTTATTTTCTAAGTTATTTAATACAATCCGACGATAAAGAAAACTTTCATTTTCAGTTAAAGAGTGCTCCTAAGAATGCTGTTTATTCACCTGATAATTTTAATGCTTCCGTATTGAATAAAAAATGGAGTTTCAGTATACCTCTGGATACAGAATTTCAGAAAAATGCGATAAGTACATTAAAAAAGATCATTAAGCAGGATCAATAATGGATCGCAAAGAATATGGAAAATCTTGTCTATAATTGAAAGGTAAAGATTGATAATTTCCCTGATATTTTTATCCGTATAAATACGGATAAAATAACTTTTCTACCATATATAGGTCCCAACCGATCCGGCTTTAAGGGTTGTAGTTATAATATTCTTCCTATACCGTATGCTGAAAGCTTTCGCATTAGATGAATTATTTTGAACTATAACAACAATTTTACCCGAAGGAGTCAGGAACGCCACATTTGGTAATTCCGGACTATAGGAAGAACCAATCCTTAAGGAACCAGGTCTAACAAATTTGGCAGAATGCGCAATAATATAATAACCGGGATTATAGCTTACAGAATTTTTATTTATAGTTATTCCCCCAAGGCACCTGTCACAACCTCCTCTATCAGTATGTGGTTCATAATCCGGAGCAGAAGCCAGGTTCCATTCTAAAACAGACTTGCACCAATTTCTTGTTCCTCCTATGATCAATGTCCTTATATGCCAACTCATATCTTCAGCAAGATTACCAGGACCTCCAATCCATTCTTCAGTAAAATAGAGATTCTTTAATGGAAATGCATTATGCACGTATGTAAGTGTATCAATAGGCCCAGCATATAAATGAAAGGCTGCGCCATCTACATATTTTGAAGCTTCCGCATCCTTGTAAATTGTAATGGGATAATCAGGACGATCAGCATTATGGTCATATACAATGATCTTTGTTTTGATTCCGGCTTTCTCAAATTCCGGCCCCAATCCCCTCTTTATAAATTCTGCCTGATCTTGCGGAAGCATATACATACTGGGATTATTTCCCGGATGTAATGGCTCATTCTGAGGGGTTATGGCATCTATTGTAATGCCTTCATTCTGCATCTCCTTAATATATTTTACAAAATACCTGGCATATACATCATAATATTCTGGTTTTAGACTTCCACCTCTTGTATCTCCGTTTGTCTTCATCCATACAGGAGCTGACCAGGGGGAGCCTAGTATTTTAAGGCCAGGATAAACAGCAAGTATTTCTTTTAGCACAGGTATTACATTTTTTCTGTCTTCATCCAGACTAAAATGTTCGAGATTGATATCATACTGACCCAGAGGGAGATCATCATATGAAAATACATGTGCATCAAGATCCGAGGCTCCTATGGTAACTCTTAAATAACTGATACCAATATTAGTACCTGTAGTATCAAATAAATGCCTGATCAGGTCCAGTCGATCCTTTTTATCCATATGATTGATCAATTGGGCACTGCCTCCGGTAAGGCAAAATCCGAAACCATCTATTGACTGGTAATGCTGATCACTATAAATTTCGATATTAGAAGTAGTTGGATTTCTATTTTCGAATTCAAGGTCAACAGGCTGCTTTTGAAATAAAACAGTACTATCTGCATTAGTGATCCAATAGGAAACTTTATCCAAATTACTTTCTTTAGACTGAAAGCTTTTTCTATGACAACTTATTAAGAAAAATATACAGATTAAGATGTAAAAAAACTTATTAATTTTTAGCAATTTCTTATAATTAACAGCAGTCATTTTGAAAGACATTTTTAGTTCACCATATAAAAGTGGCAACAGTGTTGCCATCAATAGATACAGGAGCCCATTTATTATTGTATTGAATATTGAATGATTGAGAGGTTGTTCCGTCATTTTCTACAACAAGAACTTTTTTTCCGTCAGGTCTCAAAAAAGCAACATTATATAGATTGGTTATATAATTGCTTCCAATCCGGACTGAACCCGGAGGTACGAATTTGGATATTTGGGCAACAATATAATAAGCTACATTTCTTGTTATTGTTCCAGCGAAGGTAATCGCTCCCTTACAGGTGGTGCATCCTCCATTGGTATGTGGCTGGTAATTTGGATCGTTTCCCAAATTCCATTCAAGTGCATTCCTGCTCCAATTCCGCATAGATCCTATAATAACATTTTTCAGATGCCATTTAAGGTCGCCTGCAAAATCTCCCGTTGATGCTGTATACTGTTCTGTAAAATAAATATTCTTATCAGGAAAGGCACTGTGTACCTGAGATAATGCGCTAATGTCTCCTGCATATAAATGAAAGGCAGATCCATCTATATATTGCTGTGCTGTAGCATCATTTAATATTGATATCGGATATTCAGGATGATCACAATTATGATCCCATACAATTATTTTAGTATTCAGATTCGCAGCTTTTAAAGCTGGTCCCAAATGATGAGTTACAAATGAAACTTCCTGCACCGCAGTCATATACATACTTGGATTATTGCTTGGATTCAATGGTTCATTTTGTGGAGTAACGGCATTTATATTAATTCCTTCATTAGCTATTGCCTGAATATACTTTACAAAATAAAGAGCATAGCTATCGTAATAACCAGGCAAAAGACTTCCACCTATAGAATTATTATTGTCCTTCATCCATGTGGGTGGTGACCACGGAGTGGAAATAATTTTAATGTTCGGATTAACAACTAATATTTGTTTTAATACGGCGACTACATCGCTTTTATCCGTACGCAGATTAAAATTTTGTAAAGTACTATCCGTTTGTCCTGCAGGCATATCATCATACGAATAAACCGAAGCGCTAAGATCTGAAGCTCCCATACTTAATCGCAAATAACTAATGCTTATCGAAGCGCTATCATTCCCGAATAATTCCTTTAATAAAGAATTCCTATCAGTAGAATTTAAATTATTGATTAGCGTAGCGCTGCCATCAGTTAATGTGAAACCAAAACCATCTATTGACTGAAATTGATTAGTTGAATCGACAGTTATGGATGAATTGCCATTAAATGTTCCTGCAAATAATATGGGTGTTTTTGATTTGGCTAGCAATAATGATTGGTCTCCGCGGGTTACCCAATATTGAATATCAGTAGTCGAACTTCCTGCTCCATTCCCACCTCCGTTATTTCCGCTTCCATTACCAGTATTTGAATTTTGATTCTTTGAGCAACCGATGGAGAAGATCAAAAAAAAGATCACTATTTTCCAGACAATACCATATCGTTTTAAATTCATAATTCAAATTATAGGGTCATTATATTAAAATACCAATGTAGCCATGGAATGTGGCAGGCTGGTTACTTCAGTTGCATTTCCGTTTATCCATAATTTGTAGGAGATCTTTTGGTTTGTAGTATTCATAACAATAACATCAATCCTTCCATCGCTGTTTTTAAATGCAGTAGTCATTAAAATATCCCTGTTTGAGGAACAGCTGATCCTCTTTGCTCCTTGTCTTACAAATTTTGAAAAATGACCAATGTAATAATAACTATTTGTATAATGTAGACTTCCATCCCGGGTATCTGCTATAACCGGAGCAAAGCAAAAATTACCTACATGATTTGGCCCTCCGGTTTCATCTAATAAAACATTCCAGTCCGTCCATCCAACTGTTCCGCTGTTAAAATCATTGATCATGGATTTTCCATATCTTTCTCCCAGAGACCAGTCATTAATTCTGTCCATGCTGAATTTCTCAACACATCCTTCAGTAAATAAAAGATTAGTAAAAGGAAAGCTCTCTTTTACCCTTTTAAGATTTTCAAATTGCATATCACTGCCAGTCCAGGTTTCATACCAGTGAAAACCTATGCCCCAAATATATTTAGCGGATTCAGGGTCATTTAAAACAGTGCTCGCTCTTTGATAAACCAGGTCTCTGTTATGATCCCACGCTATTAATTTCCTATTTCTCATTCCAGCTTTTTGCAGGGTAGGTCCAAGATATTTTTTTATAAAATCTCTTTCTTCTTCTCCGGTATAAATACAGGATTCCCACCTCTGGGTAGCCATAGGCTCATTCTGTACGCTTAAGCCCCATACAGGTATGCCTCTTTTCTCATAGGCATTGATGAATTTGATATAATAATTTGACCAGGCATATTTATACTGTTCCAGTAATTTGCCCCCATGCAAAATATCATTATTGGATTTCATCCATCCTGGAGGGCTCCACGGACTTACAAATAACTTAAGCTTACCTCCAGCAGCAGCAATGACTTTTTTTATGAATGGAATACGGTATTTTTCATCATGTTGTACTGAAAAGGATTTAAGTTCTTTATCATTCTCTTTTACATATGTATAAGTATCACTTGAAAAATCACAACTATTAATATTAGTCCGTCCAAGCGTATAGCCTATTCCCTTTTGCGGATTATAATAAGCCTCAAGAAACTCTTCCTGCTTTTCTTTCGGAAGCTTAAAAAAAGTTTCTGCAGATGCATCAGTTAATGCTCCACCAATTCCCAGCATGGTTTGAAATGTATGGTTGGGATCTACAAATACACAAACCTGTGTTTCTAATGGTTGGCCAAAATGAGTAAAATGAAGGGTGTCTGTTGCACTTAATCTGTAGCTTGTATTTTCTGCGGTTGTATAAACAATAACCGGCCTATTGTTATAATTTCCATGTCGTTTATCAGAAGTTTTTTGAGCATTCACTCCGATGCTGATAATAAAGAATAATAAAGGGAACAAAAATTTCATAAGTAAAGTTTGTATTGATCATAAAGCTAATTCAAATGAATAAAACTCTACCAATAGCCTATTATTTTATAAGGTCAATGTAAGATGCTAATCTTATATCATCCGATGCGCTACCTATCATAATATCAAATCTTCCCTGTTCAGCAATCCACTTTAATTGGGCATTATAGAATGATAGCTTTTCCTTATTGATAACAAATTCAATTCTCCTGCTCTCGCCAGGCTGCAGGCTAACTTTCTTAAAATCTTTCAGTTCCTTTAGCGGTCTTACAAGTGAAGCTACCTGATCCCTGATATAAAATTGAACAATTTCTTCTCCTCCCATAGTTCCTGTATTAGCTACAGAAAATGAAATTTTCAGATCATCATTCATTTTCATTTTTTGACTACTGATCTTTAGATCAGAATAAGAAAAACTACTATAGCTTAACCCATGTCCGAAAGCATATTGAGGATAAATTGAAAGGTCATTATAAGAGGATCTGTAAAACCGGTCACTGTCATTCATGGCTGGCCTTCCGGTATTAAAATGATTATAGTAGATTGGAATTTGTCCCTCAGCTCTTGGAAAAGTTACAGTAAGCTTTCCGGAAGGGTTATAATCTCCAAACAATACATCTGCAATAGCATTCCCTGCTTCATCTCCAAGCCACCAGGTATATACTATGGCTGGAATATGACTGGCAGCCCAGTTAAAAATTAAAGGTCGGCCCGCATTGACTAATACTGTTACCGGTTTCCCTGTATTGTAAATTGCCTGGATCAATTCTTCCTGAATACCGGGAATATGTATGTTGGCCCTGCTTTTAGCTTCACCTGTCATATCTCTCCTTTCACCAACACTAATGATAATCGCATCAGCTTGCTTTGCAACATTCACCGCTTCCTCTAATCCTGAATGAGAGGTATCTTCAATATTGCATCCCTTGGCGTAAAGAATCTGAGAAGTTGATCCGATCTTATTTTGAATTCCATCATAAAGTGAAATAATGTAATTGCTGTCTGGCCATTCAGTTGACCAAAACCCAAGCATTTGCATTTTCTCTTTTACTAATGGTCCTATCAAAGCAATCTTCTTAATATTCTTCGATAATGGTAAAGTATGATTTTCATTCTTTAAAAGCACAATGCTTTTTCTGGCAATTTCTCTTTCCAATCTTCTATGTTCAGGATCATTGATCTCTTTTTGTTCTCTTTGTTCATTACAATACCGAAATGGATTATCAAATAAACCCATTTCAAATTTCTTGATCAGAATTCTCTTTACCGATTCATCTATTCGTTTAAGAGGTACTTTATTTTCTTTAACCAACCTCGCAAGATTATTTATATAGCTCCTGCTTTCCATATCCATGTCATTACCTGCCATTATAGCTGCATAAGCAGCTTCGTAACTATCTTTTACATATCCATGATTGATCATTTCTCCAATAGAGCCCCAGTCACTAACTATGAATCCTTTAAAATGCCACTTTCCTTTTAATATTTCCCTTTGCAAATATTCACTGGCAGTTGCCGGTATGCCATTAAGATCATTAAAGCTGTTCATAAATGTAGCCGCTCCGGCATCAGCTGCAGCTTTGAAAGGCGGAAGATAAATTTCCCATAGTGTACGTTCGCTCATATCCACCGAATTATAATCTCTTCCTCCTATCGCGGCACCATATGCAGCAAAATGTTTCGCGCAAGCCATAACTGCATCTAAGCTTCCTAATCCTTTTCCCTGAAATCCTTTTACTCTTGCCTTTGCGATTTGCGATCCCAGGTAGGGATCTTCTCCTGCGCCTTCCATGATCCTTCCCCATCTTGGATCTCTTGCTATATCAACCATTGGAGCAAACGTCCAGTGAATACCCGCAGCGGATGCTTCAGTTGCGGCTATTCGTGCCGATTGCTCTATTGCATCCATGTCCCACGAGCAGGCTTCGGCAAGGGGTATGGGAAATGTAGTTCTATAACCATGTATTACATCCTGACCAAAAAGAAGCGGGATCTTTAATCTCGATTTCATAGCCAGCTCCTGTAGTTGGCGGGTATGGGCCACTCCATTTATATTAAGCATAGAACCGATCTTCCCTTCCGAAATTTCTTTTAATTTATTATCATCTTCTGTTATCGGTCCGGTTTGCGCCCAATTGCCACTTAATTGATTCAGTTGGCCGATTTTTTCTTCAAGGGTCATTAACCTTAAAACAGAATCAGCTTTCTCCTCATTTGTCTTCCTCTGTCCATTCACATCCTTTTTTAATAAAAGAAAATTCAATAAAAAAAAGATAATAACGGCTCTATTCATAACCCAAATCAAATAATCAGTTTAATTCTGCTATCAGCTATCAGCTATCAGCTATCCCCAATCGCATATTGCCTACAGGCTACCTTTCTTCAACTCCTCAACCGCATGATTAACCGCCCTTGCTGTTAATGCCATGTATAAAATGGAAGGACTCTGATTTCCTGTGCTGGTCATGCATGCACCATCAGTAACAAATACATTAGGACATAAATGCATTTGGTTCCATTTATTTAATAATGATGTTTTCGGATCTTTCCCCATTCTGCAACCGCCCATTTCATGAATGTCCAATCCCGGTGCCTGATGATTATTAACCTGCTTAATGTTTTTACATCCTGCCTTATCAAGCATTTCAGCACTTTCCTTAAGAAAATCAGCACACATTCTCTCATCGTTGTCATCGTATTGAACAGATGTAATAAGAAGGGGTATTCCCCATTGATCCTTTTGATCCGCACTCAATCGCACATGGTTGGATTCTTTAGGAATGGTTTCACCCTGAAGGTACATATACGTTCTCCAGCCGCCAGGTTCAGCTAGCGCATCTTTGTAAGATCCTCCAATAGTTTCCGGCAATTTATTTTCATCAACTGATCCTCTGTAAGCACCCATAAAAGTGGTATAGCCACCTGCATAATCCGTTTCCTGTTTATGAAGATTTTTGTAATTCGCTATGATCGGCTCTGTTGGATTTTTACCATAATAATATTTATCCTCGTATCCATCCACGTCTGCACTAACAGAAGCCCTATAATTCTGAAAAGCTACATATTTCCCAAGCAGTCCATTATCATTACCAAGACCATTTGGAAATCTTTTTGATGTTGAATT
>JBJMLT010000353.1:0-2207 GCA_045805165.1 Flavisolibacter sp. | reverse complement strand
TTTAGGATTAACCTATGGTGCAGCGGCTTCTATTGTTGTAATACTCGCATGGGTATATTACAGTTCCCTTATACTATATTTTGGCGCTGAATTTACTAAAGTGTATGCCTTGCATGCAGGCGAAGGCATCAAACCAAAAGAAACCGCTGTATTTGTGGTAAAACACGAAACTAAAGAAATTCCTATGTCAAGACTGGAAAGCTAAATATTCCTTATCTACAATGGATCTAAGAACGTATTATCCTTATTCATTGCTCAAACATGGAATTATACAATCCTATCCATCTCTAAGTAAAAATATTAAAACAGATGTTGCTATAATAGGAGCCGGCATTTCCGGGGCAATTGTTGCCTGGCAACTAAGTAAAGCAGGAATCGACTTTGTGATGTTGGATAAAGGTCATGTGGGTCAGGGCAGTACAGCGGCTTCCACATCTCTCATACAATATGAATTAGATATGCCTCTTTACAAGCTGATTAAATTAAGAGGATACGAAACTGCAATTAAAAGCTATGAATGGTGCAAAAAGGCCATATCAGATCTGAAGAAGATTACAGAAGAAGTAAATGATTCAGACAATTATAAAGAAAAATACAGTCTTCAATTCGCTTCTTTTAAAAAAAGCGTTGAAGGATTAAAAAAAGAATATCAGATAAGGAAACAAGCAGGCTTTAAAGTAGATTATTTTGATTCGCAGGAAACATTTAAACAGTTTGGAATTAAAAAGCCTGCAGCAATCTATTCTTATGAAGCGGCAGAATTGGACGCTTATGTGCTCACACACAAAATTTTAAAATCAATCCAGGCAAAAGGACATGCTGTTTATGATCATACTGAAATAAAGAAAATAGTAAACGAAAAAAAGGATATTACCTTGTTTACTTCTGAAGGCAATAAAATAATAACAAAGAAACTAATTATTACGTGCGGATATGAGTCAGGTAAATATATTCCAAAAAAGCTCGAATCATTAAGATGCACTTACGCTATAATTTCTGAGCCTCTGCAGCTAAAAGAAATCTGGACGGATAACTGCCTTATATGGGAAACTTCAGATCCTTATTTATACCTCAGAACTACGAATGATAATCGTGTAATTATAGGAGGTAAGGATACCCGTTATTTTCCTCTTAAGGAACAGCTTGCACATTTACCATTTAAGATAAAGTCTTTAACTAAAGCATTTTCATCTTTATTCCCGGATATAAAAATAAAGGTTGATTTTTCATGGGCAGGAGCATTTGCATCTACCAGGGATGGACTTCCATACATCGGATCGGTTGAGGAAATTCCAAATACTTATTTTGCATTGGGATATGGAGGCAATGGCATCACTTTCAGTGTAATAGCAGCTGAACTAATAACCAGCTCCATCCTTGGCAAAAAGCACCAATCAGAACATATGTTCTCATTTAACCGCTAAGGTAATGGCACAAATTTTTAATTATTAAGCGTTGGTATGGCAGTATGGATGGATAGATGAACTAAAAAAGTGTATATGCAAACTCAAAAAAGCCCCAATTTAATTTTAGGAATTGTCAGCATTATAATTATGTTCATTGGCATAGGATGCAGAGCGAATGGTTATCAGGCTGGTGATTGGATCATCGGTGCAAGTTTTCTGCTTGGTGCAATTCACTGGATCTGGGCCATTGTAGATGTATCGAAGACTACAACCCTGCGCCCTTCACAAAAGAAATTCTGGCTGATCATTACCATAGTAGTTCCCTTTTTCGGAAGCATGATATATTATCTTATGCATTGGCAGAGAGGCCGGGTAGCTTAATAATGTGAAAATGTGATAATGTGCCAATGATTATCGATTACCGATTGCTAATAACTATCCACGATATCCGATTCACGGAAATTGACGATTGACGATTGAAGATTCATGACATCATTCTGCAGGAAACGTAATGGTAAACGTTGTTCCTTGTTTTAATACGGAAGTAACATCTATACTGGCCCGATGGCTTTGCAGGATATTTAAGGTGGCAGCAAGTCCTAATCCCATTCCATTTCTTTTGGATGTAAAATAAGGCTCGAACAAACGCGAAATGTTTTCTTCGGGTATACCACAACCATTGTCCCTGATTGTTACAACATGCACTTCCCTCATTGCATCAATTGCTATGCTCAGTTCTCCTGTCATGGTGGGCACAGCTTCTACTGCATTGATAATAATATTGAGAAAGGCGATCTTTAA
>JBJMLT010000352.1:0-7220 GCA_045805165.1 Flavisolibacter sp. | reverse complement strand
TCTTTTTAAAAGTGAAGTTGCAATTACACTTCTGTAACCTCCCTGGCAATGAACATATATGTTTTGAGTATCATCGAAAGAAGAAATATTTAATGGATCATTCATTTCTTCTAATGGAATATTCAATGCACTTTTTATATGACCATCAGCAAATTCTGTCGATTTTCTGACGTCCACTACTACAAGGTTATCATCAAATGGTATATCCATGGCCAATTCATCGGCTTCCACCTCAATAATCATGTCTTTTTCTTCTCCTGCAGCGATCCATGCATCAAAACCACCCTTAACATATCCCTTAACATTGCTAAAACCTACTCTTGCCAGCCTTATAATAGCTTCCCGCTCTTTACCTTCTTCAGTTACCAATATCATCGGAGCATCAAACGGCAATAAGCTTCCTGCCCATTCAGCAAACCTGCCTTCCAAACCAATAAATACAGATCCTGGTATAAAACCATGAATAAATACTTCGGCAGGTCTTGTATCTAAAAGCAGGACCTCCTTTTCATTAATATATTCTTTGACCTGCTGAACTGATAATGCTTTCATTCCGTGTTCCAGCACTTTATCCAGGCTTTCATAGCCTTCCTTATTGATCTTTGCATTGATAGGGAAATATTGGGGAGGAGTTCCGAGACCCTCCGTAACAGATTTTATAAATTCTTCACGGCTGGGAGCCTTCAGAGCATAGTTAGTTTCTTTTTCTTCTCCAATTGTGCTATAGGTAGCTGGTCCGAGATTCTTTCCGCAAGCGCTACCAGGTCCATGGGCAGGATAGACGATTACACTATCCGGCAATGAAATTATTTTTGAATGAAGGCTATCGTATAACATACCGGCCAGGTCTGTAGTTGTTAATTCTTCTCCAGCCTGAGCCAGGTCTGGCCTTCCTACATCACCTACAAAAAGTGTGTCTCCTGTAAACAGACAATATGGTTTACGATTTTCATCGTTAACCAGATAACAAACAGATTCCAGTGTATGTCCGGGAGTATGCAAAACTTTTATAGAAACAGATCCAAGGCTGAAGATCTCTCCATCTTTAGCCACATGCACTTCAAATTTAGTTTCGGTGTTGGGCCCGTAAACGATAGTAGCACCAGTAACCTTTGCCAGGTCTATATGACCGCTAACAAAATCTGCATGAAAATGTGTTTCAAAAATGTATTTGATTTTTGCTTTACGTTCAGAAGCGAGTTCCAGGTATACATCAATATCCCTCAAAGGGTCAATAACTGCAGCAATGCCATTACTTTCAATATAATAAGCCGCCTCACTAATGCAACCAGTATATAACTGCTTAATGAACATAGAATTCCTTTACAGGCAAAATTAACCTATTTGCTTATTAAGGATGACGGTATAAAATGCAGGAGTTATTTTAACAACTCATATACTATACCATGAACCTGGGCAAGCCTTTCCTGATTTACGGAATAATAAATGAACTTACCATCGCGAACGGTATGTACGTATCCGGCTTTTCTAAGAATTGCCAGGTGTTGAGAGGCTACAGATTGTTCGAGGCGTAACTTGACATATATCTCAGTTACTGTCATTTTACCGCTTTGATGAATAAGACGTAAAATTTGCTGCCTTAACTTATGGTTGATAGCTCTAAGAATCAGGGCAGCTTTTTTTAGCTGGATTACATCAATTTTTAGTTCCGTAATTGTGGACACAGGGGATTCAGATAATTCGTTATTCATAGATATTTTCTCTAATAATATACAAATTTATAATTTGATAACGCTAAAGCAAATCAAAATCGCACAAATAATCCCCAATTATGAAGATTGTTTGGAAGGCGTATAGAATTCCTTACCATAATTGGGTTCTGAGTAGGCTATATCGGCGAATTGGCAGTTCTTCCAAAGCTCATAAGATAAATGTACCATATGTTCCGCAGTCGGATTTATTTCAAGAAACCGGGCATTTTGACTGGAATTGAGGGTTTTAAATTTAAAACTGCCGTTTCCAAAGAAAGATATAGTATGATTTACAAGAATATCCTTAAAACTTGATTCATTTAAGATAATATTAGAGTCTGGCATAATGGCATTCAACGATTTATCGAAAAGGGCAGTAAAGACTTCCATTCTGCGGGCATCTATCATTGGGCACAAGAAATCCGTATTTTCAACTATTGCCGCATTAGCCATCATTTTAAGCGTATCCACAGTAATTAAAGGGATATTTAAAACATAGCAAAGTCCTTTTGCTGAAGCCATTCCCACCCTTAGACCAGTATAGGACCCTGGTCCTGCACTTACTGCAATTGCTGCAAGCTTTTGAAGATCGATCGCATTTTCTTTTAACAACTCCTCAATTGCAATGTGCAGCCATGAAGCGTGATCTTTTTGAGAAGGGTTTATTTTTAAACCTATCAGGTCATTATTTTCAGACAAGCAAACAGAAGCTGATTGTACAGCGGTATCAATATTTAATATGAGGCTCACGCTGGCAAGTTAAGTTGTAAGCCTTGAATTTCAAGATACTGGCGGTCGTGCATCATCCTGAGTAGATCTTACCAAGCCAATGCCTGTAAAAAAGAAAATAGCACCTAATAATCCATAGACTACCAGGATCTTAACCTGCCTGTCAGATCCATGAGCATTCACAAATACTATTGCAGCATATATAAGTCCAACTATCCCTAAAACAGTAAGTATAACTCCAAATGTCCTTTTTAGATTCATATGTTTATTTGAGAAAGCATCTGCAAATAGGCTGCCATTGAGCAGTGATAATAGTTGGGAGAAGCATTACAAAAGAAAAAAAGCCAATGTTTTGCATTGGCTTTGAAGAATTAATTAAGATTCAGCCTATTGTTTATAGTAGCACCATACTTCTGATGCCAGCTTCAGGCCAGTGTGGCCATTTTCATTTATTGGCAATACTATGGCCGGGGTATTATTCTTAAGTAGTGTCTTTGCAAATACTGTTTTCAGCGGACCAGAGGTAAAAAATACTCTCTGAGCTGTGGCGCTGAACCTGTATTCTCCAATTTCTTCATCTGAAGAAATCCTGTACCTACTTTCATCAATAATAATGATATCCCCACGTTCCCATTTATCCAGATTATTCTTTGTAAATGTTTCATATTTACCTGATGGCAAACTATTTACATGATCCGTTTGGGCGCGGGACATCAATGAAAGAAATAAAGTACTAATAAGTAGAACTGCTCTCATAGGGGATAGTTTACGGTTTTCAGCATCCAAGGTACAGAACTTTGGCAGATAAAGCAATGGTTATTTAAATAAATGATTGCTAATCAGCATGTTATATTAAAAATTCTAACCTTATTTTATGTTAAAACGGGACTATAATTATATCCTGGAGCTATTCAAACTTCTTATATAAGGTGTATAATATTTTTTTATCCTCCTCTTTTAAAATGGAGCTGCTATCCAATAGCTCGTATTTTCTTTTAAATGCCTGAATTACCGCGTTTGAATCCTTAATATCATATCCAATGATCTTTAAAGCCTCTATACTATTGAAGGAGGAAGGGACCTGAATTCCGGTAGTATCATTCCACCAGACGCCATAACCACTATCGGACAACCGCTTCCATGGGAAATAAACATTAGGATCTACTTTACGGGTAGGAGCAATATCTGCATGCCCTATAAAATTAGCCGTTGGGATCGTATATTTTTTCTTTAGAACCGCGAGCAAATTAATAAGACTATTTATTTGCTGTTCAGTAAATGGCTCAGACCCGTTATTATCCAGCTCGATCCCAATACTTGAGGAATTTATATCTGTATTATTTCCCCATTTAGCCAATCCGCCATGCCAGGCACGCAAATAATCGTTAAGCATATGATGGATAGTACCATCCTTGCAAATAACATAATGAGCACTAACCTGTGTACGAACTGTGGTAAAAGTTTTTAATGTTTGATCGCAACTATTTTGAGCAGTGTGGTGTATAATTACAAAATTCGGTTTGCGTAAATTAAAGTTTACAGTTCCAACCCAACTTCCATTCACAACGGAATCCTGAGAAGGAATTTCTTTAATTGTTTTTGATAATTGCTTCACCTGTTTTTTATAGGATCTGTTTGTTGCTTTGTATGGATTGTTATTGCACTGTATGATAATTAAGGAAAATAGTAAAAAAAGACAGGAGCGAACTGTTCTTCGATTATTCATTTATAGAAATTCAACGCAATGAAAATACTGAAGAATCCAGCATTAGAATGAACTTTTAATGGTTTGGTTTTTGTGGGTCAGCTGACGTATAAATAAATTTTTAAAATGAATTTTTATGGCACGAAACAGTGAAGGTAAAAGAGCAGCCATCCTTACAGAAAATGGCTTTGAAGAAGTTGAATTGACCAGCCCAATGAATGCTTTGGAAGAGGCTGGAGTTAAGGTAGAAGTTATATCGCCTCAAAAAGAAAAAGTAAAAGGGTGGGACCATGATCACTGGGGCATTGAAATACCAGTAGATAAAAATTTAAACGATGCAAACCCGGAAGATTATGATATACTTGTTCTTCCCGGTGGTGTGATGAACCCTGACAAGCTGCGCCTTAATAAAGATGCTATTTCTTTTGCAGAATATTTTCTGGAGCAAGGAAAACCTGTTGCAGCTATTTGCCATGGTCCACAATTATTAATAGAAACAGGTATGCTTGATGGTAAAACAATGACATCATTTCCATCATTAAAAACTGATCTGGAAAATGCAGGGGTAAACTGGGTTGATAAAGAAGTAGTGGTAGATAATGGATTGGTCACGAGTCGTAGTCCTGAAGATCTAAAAGCATTTAATAAAAAAATGATTGAAGAATTAAATGAAGGGAAACATGCAACTACGGGCCAGTTCACTCATCATGATAAAAGATTCTAAATATAAAAGCCCCTTGCAAAAGCAAGGGGCTTTTTATTTTAAACAACGGCAACAACTAATTGCTTAATTAATCTTAAATGCTTTTATATCTGGTGCTTAATTAATAATGATTGTGCATAATTCAATTTGCAGATACAAAAATATTTAGCATAAATTTACTAAATAATTTAGTAAATAGCTGGAATGGAAAAAAATATTTTTAATCCTGCCAATAATCCTGTCTTTGCCAGGCAAGCATTATTCATGAATTCCCCATTGGATATTTCCAGTGAAGAATATGAGAAAGGAATTGATTTGAATGAACAATTAATAAAAAATAAGCCTTCCACTTATTTTATGAGGGTAAATAGTGAAGCAATGATAGAAGCTGGAATAAGAAAAGGAGATGTAGTGATCGTTGACCGGGCTTTAGAAGCTAAAAATGGCAAGGTAGTGATTGGCGTATTAAATGGCGAAATGATGATAAGATATTTTGAAGAGCATAATAAAAAAATCAGAATGATCCCAGCAACTAAAAAACTGGCAGCTTTGGAAATAGACCCTTCAGCTGATTTTTATATATGGGGCGTAGTAACTTATGTAATTCATGGATTTTAACCGATGGCTCATAATTTGAAATGAATTGGCAATAATCTTAAGTATGCCGGAAGGTCCCTCCCTTATTATTGCGAAAGAAGAAATGATTCCATTTATAGGTAAAAAGGTGCTATCTGTTACCGGCAATTCCAAAATAGATAAAGAACGGATAGTGAGCAAAAAACTTATAGATATTAAAACATGGGGAAAGCATCTGCTATTTTGCTTTAATGATTTTGCGTTACGCATCCATTTTTTAATGTTTGGAAAATATCTTGTTAATGCAAAAAAGGATACTGTTCCAAGGTTAAGCCTTAAGTTCTCAAAAGGAGAAATTAATCTTTATACCTGCGCTATAAAAGTTATTGAAGAGCCTTTAGATGAAGTGTATGACTGGACTTCAGATGTATTAAGTGACCAATGGGATCCCAAGAAAGCAAAAAAGAAACTTCTGATTAATCCTGATATGCTTGTAACTGATGCATTACTGGATCAGACCCTATTTTCAGGGGTTGGCAATATTATAAAGAATGAAGTTCTGTACCGTATTAAAATACATCCAAAAAATACTATTTCTGCGTTACCTGCAAGAAAGCTGAATGAAATGATAAGGGAAGCAAGAAATTACAGTTTTGATTTTCTGAAATGGAAAAAGGAATATACTCTAAGAAAGCATTGGCTGGTACATACCAAGAAAATATGCGAGCGCGATGGGTCTAAAATTGTTAAAGAATATCTTGGAAAAACTAACCGAAGAACTTTTTTCTGTAATACCTGCCAGAAAATATATCAGGGATAGTTAATTGATAAATTATAGCACCTTTGACTTGAGATCAGTTAATTTTTTCTTTTCATTCTGAATAATCAATTTCTGATTTTCCTGATCCATTTTATTTTTTTTCAGGTCTTCCTGGAGTTGTTCAATCTTTTTGGTGAGCTCTTTTTCATAATCTATCTGCTTTACCAGTTTGCTCTCCGCATCTTTTACTTCAGCTTCCTGAGCTTTTACATCCATGTCCAATTTGTATGAAGCCGACTGTGAAACAAAGCTATTCAAAAGCTTTTGTGTTAATTTGTATAGATCTTCATCTTTATCCGGAGTAATAAAATTATCATTACCCTTGCTCACTAATAAATAGATAATTGATTGATCTTTTATTCTTCTGCTCTTTTGATCAATTCTGAAATATAGGTCAACCATTTGATCTGATCCTTCCAATTTTACTCCTTTAAAGGTGTAAAATCCATTGATCTTATTCTGCTTCCAGAACAACTTTCCCTTTGATTCCGGATCATATCCTGTTTTCTTTAAATTCGAAACAATAAACCCTTCTGAGACTTCCTGGTTATACGGTAATTCCAACATAAGCGCTGGCCTTGAAACCCTATTATATATAACATTTGTAGAAAGACTTTGTGAATGGGAATTAATAAAGCTGATAAAAAGGAATATCAGTAAAATATTCTTTTTCATAAGAAGAGGTTTTACAGCGTAAAATAAACAAAACATTTTTGAATAGCATATTAACAACCCTGATATATAGAAAAGCTCCTTAAGTTGGTATCTTTAAAAAATGAAGCGAAGTGGTTCCGCTGATCTTCCTTTACATAATGGTAGTGTGCCGAAATGGCTTTATGAACGCATGTCTAAATTAGGTTTAGCTATAACGGAAGCTATACTAATAGAATATGGGAATAAGGAATTTTTGAGTAGAATGAGTGATCCATTCTGGTTTCAAAGCTTTGGTGCTGTAATGGGAATGGACTGGCATTC
>JBJMLT010000351.1:0-3103 GCA_045805165.1 Flavisolibacter sp. | reverse complement strand
GGCGCCTGGTTTCCCATTACTGCCAAGAAAAATTTAAGGGCCCAGGAAATATCTATTGAAAACAAACTGCCGATCATTTATCTGGTAGATAGCGCCGGAGTATTTCTTCCCATGCAGGATGAAATATTTCCCGATAAAGAACATTTCGGTCGGGTATTTTATAATAACGCACAAATGAGTGCCAAAGGAATTACTCAGATAGCTGCGGTTTTAGGAGCTTGTGTTGCCGGAGGCGCTTATTTACCTATAATGAGTGATGAAACATTAATGATAGAAGAAGCAGGATCTATTTACCTGGCCGGACCATACCTTGTTAAAGCAGCTATAGGTGAAGATATTGATACTCAAACCCTGGGTGGAGCAATGACGCATACTGAAATATCCGGAATAGCAGATTATAAATTTAAAACCGAAGAAGAATGCCTGGACCAGATAAAGAGGATCATTGGCAAATTAAGTCACAAACAGAAAGCCGGTTTTGATCGGATCAAATCGGTTAAACCTAAAAAAGATGCTTCTGAACTATATTCAATCATATCTGCTGAAGGCAAACCATATGATATGCTTGAAGTTATCAAAAGGATAGTTGATAATTCCGATTTTGATCAATTCAAAGAAGAGTTTGGTAAAACTATTATATGTGGATATGGGCGAATAGATGGCTGGGCCGTTGGAATAGTTTCTAATCAGCGTAAAATAGTAAAGAACCGGAAAGGAGAAATGCAAATGGGTGGAGTAATCTACAACGACAGTGCAGATAAAGCTGCTCGTTTCATTTTGAATTGCAATCAAAAAGGCATACCGCTGGTGTTTTTACAGGATGTTACCGGATTTATGGTTGGAAGCAGAAGCGAACATTCAGGAATAATAAAAGATGGTGCAAAAATGGTTAATGCTGTAGCCAATTCAATTGTACCAAAAATCACTATCATAATAGGAAATTCTTACGGAGCAGGAAACTATGCCATGTGCGGCAAAGCTTATGATCCTCGTTTTATTTATGCCTGGCCAACAGCTAAAATAGCTGTTATGGGTGGTGAACAGGCAGCTAAGACCTTATTACAAATACAGGTTGCAGGATTAAAAGCAAATGGACAAATAATAACTTCAGAAGAAGAAAATAACCTGCTGAATGATATCAAAAGCCGTTATGAAAGGCAAACTTCACCTTACTATGCGGCAGCAAGGTTATGGGTGGATGCAATAATTGACCCGGTGGATACCAGAATGGTAATTTCAGAGGCTATTTCAGCAGCAGATCATAAGCCTTTAGAAAAAGAATTGAAAATTGGTGTTTTCCAGGTTTAAATTTTAGCCTAATGAACAATATCATTATGTATACTGATGGTTCATCGAGAGGAAATCCGGGACCTGGGGGCTATGGTGTAATATTAATGAGTGGTGAACTAAAAAAAGAACTATCTCAGGGCTATCGTCTTACTACTAATAATCGAATGGAATTAATGGCTGTAATTGCAGGCCTGGAAGCTTTAAAGAAACCAAATCTTGATGTTACAATTTATTCTGATAGCCAGTATATAGTTAAAGCTTTGAAAGAAGGATGGTTAAATAAATGGATGGCTACGAATTTTGCAAAAGGCAAAAAGAATAAAGACTTATGGGTACGGTTCTATAATTTATTTAAACAGCATAAAATAAACTTTGAATGGGTAAAAGGACATGCCGAAAATAAATACAACATTGAATGTGACAGGCTGGCTACTGCTGCTGCGGATGGTAGAGACTTACTTATAGATGAGGGATATGAAATGGATCCCGATAAGCTGTTATTATAACATGAAGTTATTAATTCGTCAATTGATTTTGCCGAACTACAAATTTTAGAAGTAAATAATATCCACCAAATAATATAGCTGAAAAAATTATTGCATTAATCAGACCACTTCTGAAAAATGGAACTGCATCATTGTAGCACATGATTAATCCATTAAATGTTTTCGGTCTGTTATATCCACCCCCTCCAAGCCAGGTAAATAAATTACTGAAAAGGAAATAAATGGATGGAGCTATAATAGTTGTAGCCAGAATACCTGCCCAATTTTTATTTCTTGCCCAAAAGCTCATTAAAGTTATACCAGCAATCAATAAATAATTGATAATCTGACCTTCATAAAATCCGCCATAAGCTACATAGCCATTGCGGTAAAGGATCTCAAATAAAACATCAGAAAGAAACATGGATAATAAAGGAATACTAAATGCAAGCCTCTTATCTTTTATTACTACGGCGCCAAATACAGCCATTGCCAGTTGGGGTGCAAAACCTATGACCCTGAAAACAGAACCAACTACTATTAACAACACAATGGCCAGGATAAGACTTGAGTTTCTTTTCATGATGATTACTTTAGCCGGACAAAAATAGAATAAGATTCTATAATTTATTTAGTTTTTTGGTTAGTCCGGAACTGTTACCCTAAATAAAACACAATGATAATTATTTTTTACTTCTACGATTTGACCAGGCAATAGGAAAATTGCTTCTCCTTTATTTAAAGACATAGAAGTATGCTTATTTTTTAAACTTGCAGCGCCTTCATACATAAGCCATATTTCCCCTGTGCGGCTTCTTACTTCCAGAACATTCTTTTCGTGCATCTGATATTGATGCAATTCAAATTCCTCAGCTGGTGAAGAAAAGACAATGTGATTAGTATTTTGATCTGGCTTTAGAATCCCGGGTTGAGTTTCTGTGAAATTTACATGCTTCATTAATTCTTTAGTGTCGATATGCTTTTCTGTAAGTCCTGCCCTTAATACATTATCAGAATTCGCCATGACTTCAACATTTTGCCCTTCCAGATAAGCATGTGGCATTCCTTCCGGTTGATACACCCCTTCCCCTTTTTTCAAATGTATAAGGTTAAAAAAATAAATTGAAAATATTCCTCTGTCAATTTTAGTGTCTTTACAGAAGGTTAAAGCTGCTCTCGCTGCCCAAAAATCTTCGTTTTCTTTGCTTAGGCTGTTTTGTTGATACAAAGGAATTATTCTTTGTAATAATGGATTGAGAATAGATTGTACTTCTTTTTGATCTATACTCATAACATATTCATACAATCCTTTATATCCACCAGATTGG
>JBJMLT010000350.1:0-3160 GCA_045805165.1 Flavisolibacter sp. | reverse complement strand
TTCATAGTCAGTCCTTCCGGATATTGTGGCGTTCTTAAAAAAATAAACCAGACCGGTAGAAAATAAGTGGCCATTAAAGCCAATGATGCTATTGCAACAATTAACCTGGAAGGAAGGCTTAATTTATTCTTGTTCATACCGCTCTTTTAATGCGCAGTTTTCTCTACTGGAAAATGCAGTTTTAGTTTTTGGTTAATTTGTCAGAGATTACATCAATGTTTACCTGCGTGATAAGAGGGTTCCTATTAGTTCCCCAGCTCAATGCTACATTGCTTCCTACAGGTGATACTCTTGCGTATCCCTGCATTTCCTGATGAAGTGCAGAACAAAAATCCGTGCAATAGAAAGGTGCAATACCTACTCTGTCCGGTGTCCATTTCAGGGTTTGTGTTTCACCAGGCATTATTAATATTTCAGCGTTATTAGAACCTTTTATTGCAAATCCGTGTGGTACATCCCAATCCTGTTCGAGATTAGTTACATGGAAGTAAACCACGTCACCCATTTTTATTCCTTCAATATTATCAGGTGTAAGGTGAGAACGAATCGCAGTCATATAAACATGAACTTCATTTCCATTGCGTTCGACCTTTGTTTTTGCCTCACCTTTTGAAACATATGTGTTTTGATTGTCTTCTATCTTATAAATTTTAACGCTATTCTTAGATATTTTGCTAGCGGGAATTGCTTCTGCATAGTGTGGTTCACCAACAGTTGGAAAATCCAGTATCATTTTCATTTTGTCACCACTGATGTCGTACAACTGTGCGCTTTGCGCTAATTCCGGGCCAGTAGGCAGATAACGATCTTTAGTGATTTTATTATAAGCGATCAAATATTTACCATATGGTTTTCCAGTTGGTCCGCCCATTACGCTTAAGTGACCAACAGAATAATAAGTAGGGACACGGTCTAAAACTTTTAAATCCTTCAAACTCCATTTTACGATTTCAGAAGAAACAAACATGGAAGTGTAGGCGTTACCATTATTATCAAATTCGGTATGTAAAGGGCCAAGGCCTGGCTTTAAAACTTCACCCTGCAGAGCAGCTTCATATTTCAAAACAGGAATACCATCATAGTTACCATCATAGTTTTTATCCGCAATTGCTTTTTGAATTTTAGAAAAAGAAAATACCGGGATTATTGCAGCCAATTTTCCGCTTCCAACGATGTATTCTCCAGAAGGATCTGTATCACAACCATGCGGAGATTTTGGACAAGGAATGAAATATAGCATGTCAGGGCATTCTTTCGGATCTAATACAAGGACTTCATTCATGATCGTGGAAGTAGCACTGTGTGTTCTTTCATTGTAAATATTGTGTGCATATTTCACCGTTTCCTTTTTTGCCTTGCCAGCTTTTACATATTCTTCTGCTTTTTTCCAATTCACTGCCATGATAAAATCCTTGTCTTTGGCAGAAGCATTCTGTTCTAAAAGTGTATTAGCTTTTTCAGAATTATAACAACTGAAAAACATCCACCCATGTGAAACTTTTTTGCCCGCACGGGCAAGGTCGAAGTTTACTCCCGGAGTTCTAATCTGGAAAGCAATGTTCATATTTCCATTGACAGAATCAACATGGATAAAGCTTACTGTTCCTTTAAAGTTTTCTTTATAGGTGTTGATGGGTACATCGCCTGACTGATCATCCAAAGGAACGCTGAAACGTGTGCCCGCAACAACATACTCCGAATTTTGAGTAATAAACGGGGAAGAGTGGTTGCCGGCACTGTTAGGAATTTCTATAATTTCCTCAGTGCGAAAAGTACTCATATTGATGCGAGCAATGCGAGGTGTATTATTTCCATTGCCAAACACCCAACGTCCATCATGTTCTCCATTTGTTTCTGATAAAGCAATGTGATGTTCATCGTCCCAGGGAACAAAACCGTGAGAAGTATTTAACATTGGTTTTGTTTCTTCGCTAAACCCATAACCGTTTTCTGCAAACTGTGAGAATACCGGAATGATCTTTAAAAGGCGGCCAGAGGGCACACCATAGACACTAATCTGTCCGTTAAAACCACCGGATACGAAATTGTAAAATTCATCGTATTTACCGGGAGCGACATATGTTTTGGAAGCTGCGTCTCCACTTACAGCTGATTCAGCGCCTTTTGGCTTGCAACCAGAGAAGGCGACTATTGTAGCAGCCATTACAGTTAAAGCTGAGAAGTATTTAGAAGGATTATTCATATAATGTGTTTGATTATTTTAATTGAATTGCTTATTGCGAAATAGACTATTATATTAGTTAACTTCAATGTTTCAGCGTTGAAGGTCCACACCAGTTTATGGGCATCTTTTAATTGTGAATTTGGTTAAGGATGATTTTGGCGTTTAAAAAACCTTAGCGTTTTTAATCCTTCAAAAGTATTTTTGAAAGATCAGCTGTAAGCTGATCATACTCAGTATTAAAGATGATAATCGTCAGTTTGAGAAAAATTAACCATATCCTGTAAATAAGAGATAGAACAAGAAAGGAATTCTGAATTCTTTATTAAATTCTTAAATCAATTAATATGAACCTGAAGAGCTTTTTTACTGGATTTGTTTTAACAGTAATTGTGATAGGCTTTACAGCCTGTAATTCCAATTCCGATAAAAATAAAGGAACAACAGACAATAATACATCTGCCTCAACTGCAAATGAAGGGACTAATCCAAAGGGAATTGGCCAATACAAGGATATTCAGCTAACCCATCCTTTGGATGAAAAGATGGTAGAAGCTGGTAAAGGAATATATGATGTAAAATGCGCTTCCTGCCATAAAATAACTGACGAAAAACTGGTAGGACCAGGCTGGAAAGGTGTTACTGATAGAAGAACTCCAGAATGGATCATGAACTTTGTTACCAATACGGATGAAATGATTGAAAAAGATACGGCTGCACAAAAATTATTAGAAGTATGCCTGGTAAAAATGCCAAATCAAAATCTCGCGGAAGCAGATGCTAGATCGGTACTGGAGTTTATGAGAAAGAATGATGGCAAGAAATAAATCATTAATAGCGAATTGAGTTTAAAGGCGTTCACCTAAAGCTGATTAATTTTATTTTGTTGCTTTATAATGCTGGACCTGGAAATTGCAATGAGCAATGCACCCGAAAAAAGTAAAACAGAAGCGCCCCATAATAACCATTTATAAATAT
>JBJMLT010000349.1:0-8805 GCA_045805165.1 Flavisolibacter sp. | reverse complement strand
CACGTAGCTGTAACCTGGGATCCGCCATGGAATAAAAGCATGATGTCAGAAGCTGCACAATTAGAATTAGGAATGCTATGAAACTATTGAATTTACAATAATGAAAATTACTTCCCAGGAAGAATATGGTCTTAGGATCCTCATCCGGATCGCCGGATGCAGGGATACTAATGGCATGAGCATACCTCAGTTAACTGAGGCTGAAGGAATTGGAAGTCATTATGTAGCCAAGCTTACCCGTGTTCTCCGTATGGAAGGATATATAAATAGTACTCCTGGTTATAAGGGCGGTTATGTACTTGCCCGGCCTGCAAATGAAATTAACATTAACAAGGTTTTAAAATCACTCGGTGGTTCTCTTTTCAATAATGATTTTTGCGGTACCCATTCAGGAGCTTTAAAGCTATGCACTCACTCTGTAGATTGTTCATCGCGTTCACTGTGGCAAATGGTCCAATATATTATTGATCAATTCCTCGATCAGGTAACATTGTATGATCTCATTAATACCGAAAAGGATTCTGCCAATATATTTTATCAGCTTTTAGCTCAGGAGAAGGCATAGTTTTTTCTATATTTCAATAATTAGCCATTTTTATTCAATAAAATATTGTTTTAAGTAACTTTAATTTAATCTTCTTCCCCGAAGAAAGCATACGCTTAACCATGTTTACAGACTATAAATTACTTCTGGAAACTGTTCCTGCTGCTATTGTTCGAATAGACAGCAATGGTAATATTACATATGCCAACCCGGAGGCGGCCGCATTAACCGGTTATTTACCCTCAGAATTACTAAATAGAACAATGGATATCATTTCCATTGTAAAGAATAACCAGCTTAAGATTGATTATGAGCTTGATATGACATTAAAAAGTGGCAGATACGTCTCTGTAGAAAAAAAGCAGAAGAAAAATGGAACCGTTTTCTGGGCAGAAACCACCTATACTGTAATATATGATAGCGAAAGAAACTTTGTGGGATATAATTGTATGTTTTTAGATGTTACAGAAAAGATCAATGAGCAGGTTGCCTTAAGAAATAATGAAGAGAAATACAAGTTAATGGTGGAAGGTGTAACAGAATATGCCATTTTTATGCTCAATCTGAAAGGTGAAATAATTACCTGGAATGAAGGTGCGAAAAGAACGAAAGGGTATACAGCAGATGAAATAATCGGGAAGCATTTTTCCATTTTTTATACAGCTGAAGATCTTGCCATTAATAAGCCAGCAAACGAATTGATCATAGCTGAAAAAGAAGGCAGGTACGAAGAAGAAGGATGGAGAGTAAAAAAGAATGGTTCTTTATTTTGGGCAAACGTAGTTATAACTGCTTTGTTTAATTACAAGAATCAGCTTATAGGGTTTTCAAAGGTTACAAGAGATTTAACACAAAGAAAATCTAACGAGGAAGTGCTCAGGCAAAGTGAAGAAAGATATCGTTCGCTGGTGCAGCAGGTAGGTGATTATGGAATATTTATGCTGGATGAAAATGGACGGATCATTAGCTGGAATGAAGGGGCAAAAAAAATAAAAGGTTATAGTGCAGAAGAAATTATTGGAAAATATTTCTCCATCTTTTACCCTCAGGAAGATTTATTAATAGATAAACCTGCAAGAGAATTAAAAATTGCAAAAGCATACGGAAAATATGAGGAAGAGGGCTGGAGGCTACGTAAAGATGGTAGTCGGTTTTGGGCTAATGTTGTAATTACAGCCGTTTTTAATAATGAGGGTATATTGATAGGCTATTCTAAGGTAACGAGAGACCTTACAGAAAAAAAGGAGTCAGAAAGAGCTCTCCGGGAAAGTCATGAAAGATTTCGAAAGTTAGCTAATGAATTAAGATCTACTAATCTTCAATTAACACATACTAATCAGGAATTGGAGCAGTTTACTTCAATCGTTTCGCACGATCTGCAGGAGCCTGTACGTACTATTAAAAGTTTTCTACAGCTTATCGATATTAAATTAAATGAAGGACAAACGGCTGATTTAAAGACATATATCGATAAATCAATTATTGCGGCCAATAGAATGAAGTCATTGATACAGAATTTATTGGAATATTCTCAATTGAGTAGGGAAGAGGTAAATAAGGAAGAAGTTAGCGTAAATGATATAGTAAATGAAGCAATACAGAATTTAAGGTCAGCTATAGAAATGGAGAATGCTCAGATATCAATAGAAAATCAATTCGATACTGTGTACGGAGACAGGGTTCAACTGGTGCAGTTGGTGCAGAATTTGTTAAGTAATGCATTAAAATTCACAGAAGCAAAAGAGCCCATAATTAAAATAAAAAGTGCAAAAGAGAATGGTCATGTGATAATGTCTGTTTCCGATAATGGAATTGGTATTTCAAATGAAGATCAGAATAAAGTCTTTGAAATATTTCGCAGATTAAATACGAAAAAGACTTATCCGGGTACAGGGATCGGATTGGCAATTTGTAAGAAAATAGTAGACCGCCATAAAGGAAGAATATGGCCGGAATCAAATGGGAATAATGGGACTACTTTTTATTTCACATTGAATGAAAATTCAAATTAATTACGTTTCTGTACCATGAAAAAATTAAGGATCATATTAGTGGAAAACGATGAGGACGAACAGGTCTTCATGATGGAAGGTTTTGAAAGATCAGGCATGTTTGATATTTTAAAAATGGCTAACAGTGGAAATGAATTGTTTGAATGGATGGCTGATAACCCATCAAATCTGCCGGAGATCATTTTATCAGATCTCAATATGTCAGGAAAGAATGGCTATGATATTATTAGTGAAGTAAAATCGAACCCGGCATATTCACATATACCCGTAATAATAACTTCTACTTCTTCTACCAATTCTATAATTAATAAATGTATTAGCCTGGGAGCTTCTGAATATCTGGTTAAGCCGGAAACCTTTATAAATTACCATAGCTTCGCCAAAAAGCTATATGATAAGCTTATTGAAAAAAAATTAGTGCATTTATAGCACCTTATAAGCTTTTAATATAGGCAGCACTATCTTTATAGGTGTTTAAATCCATCTCTACAAAATAGTTGTGTAATCCCGCTGTTTTAGCTGTAGCAAAGAATTCTTTCCAGTCTATTATTCCCTGCCCTATAGGTACTTGCTTTTTATCTGCAGTCCAGTCAGATAAATGCGATGAAATAAATCTGCCGGGATATTTCTTAAAATAATCAGATGCTTTATATCCAAGATTGATCACTTCAGTTTGAAACTGCATTTTAACAAGATTGCCATCAAGTTCCTTCATTATTGCATCATAAATTAAAACATTATCTATAATAGCAAATTCCATTTCATGATTATGATATCCCATTTGTAACCCTGCCTTTTTGGTTGCTTCACCTATCTTGTTCAACTCGTCGCAAGCTTTCAGATAATCCTGCAAGGTAGCCGTTTTTGGCAACCAGAAGCTCGAGCACACCATCTGCGTCATTCCAAGCTTTTTCGCATAGTCGATCCTGTCATCAAGATTATTTTTCAATTCTCCAAAAGTGAAATGGCAACTGGGACAAACCAATCCGGCATCTTCAATAATATGTCTTGTTTCTTCCGCTTTCAAGGGTACAAGAGCTTTAAACCCTGCATCAACATATCCGGAAGGAGAGCACATTTCTACATTCCGGTAGCCTAGGCCAGCCATCATTTTTAAGGTGCCTGCAAAATCTTTAGATAGTAGGTCTCTGATTGGAAATGTTTGAAAACCTAAGGGCATAGTTACTTTGCCTGACGCGTATTCTGCCATCACGGATGCAGGAAGATGTTGCAATAGCATAACACCGGCTAAGCCTTTTAATCCATTACCAATAAATTTTCTTCTTTGTAGTGTTTTGGTAGTCATATTAGTTTAATTATTCTCTTATAAATTAACAAGCTCCTTTAAGATAGGAATTAATTTTAAATTTGTTTCGATTACTAATAAAGATTCAAAAATGCCTTGTATTTTTGAACCTTCCTTGATTAAAAAAGGCAAACACTCGAACTATTATTCCCACTTTTCATTTTTCCTTTTCCATTTTTCCATCTCCTCCACTTAAAGCGTATCAAAGCCATATCAAAGCCATATCAAAGCCAACTCAAAGCCAACTATAAGCCAACTATAAACCCTCCCCGAACCTTCCCACAGAGATTTAACTAACATCAAAATGCTAACCCCTAAATATCCTATCTATTTGTATCATATTGGAATACTTTTAGGTTTTGACTTTTAACTTTTGACTTATTCCTGATCCCCCGATTCCCGATCATTCACGATTGACGATTGACGATTCACGACTTTTAACTTTTAACTTTTAACTTTTGACTTATTCCCGATCCCCACTATCAACTCATTTCAAGACAACCAAATAGCCTAATTTTAACTAATCAAAGCTATTAACTATGAGAAAATGTAAAAATGCAATCTTATTGCTAAGCACAATAGTATTGCCATTAATTAGCTTCTGTCAGACAGTTATTTCCGGTGAAGTGGTAGATGCTTCAAATAGGCCACTGGTCGGTGTTTCAGTCAGGCATGTCAATTCAAAAGTGGCAACTTCTACAGATGCGGCGGGTCATTTCAGTTTAAGCCTTCCTAACGGTAACGGCACTGTCGAATTTTCATTTATCGGATTTGCTACTCAAACGGTTCCTGTATCTCAGGTGACCTCAGGATTTGTTCTGAAAATGCAGGAAGGGGCCAGTAAAATGGATGAAGTGATCGTTACGGGTCTTGCAACTTCCGTAAGAAGAAGCAATCTCGGTAACGCTGTATCTTCAGTTTCTGCAAAGCAATTAACTGGTACCACCGTTGAGCCGACATTGGATGCTGCACTGTATGGAAAATTTACAGGTGCCAATATTTCTGCTAATTCTGGTGCACCCGGTGGGGGCATCTCTATTAAATTAAGAGGCATTACATCACTTGTTGCCAATTCCCAGCCTTTGTTTATAGTTGATGGTGTCTATTATGATAATTCAAGCATCAATCCGGGCCTTAATTCCATTTCTAAAGCAGCAGGGCAGGGAAGCACTAATTTTCAGGATAATCCTTCCAACAGAATAGCAGATCTAGATCCTGAAGATATTGAGCGGATTGAGATCCTTAAAGGCGCTTCAGCCGCAGCTATTTATGGGGCAAGGGCAGCCGCCGGTGTTGTTCTTATTACTACTAAGAGAGGAAAGTCAGGCAAGCCACGAATTGAAGTTTCTCAGTCGGTAGGACAAGTAATGCAATTAAAAAAATTAGGTCTTAGGCAATGGACCGAAGATAAGGTTTCAGCAGCCTACGGGGCAAGCGCAGTTCCTCTTTATCAGGCAGCCAATGGTAAGACATACGATTATGAGAAGGAACTTTTCGGAAATAAGGGTCTTCTGCTGAATACCAGGATAAGTCTAAGTGGAGGAGGAGATCTGACAAATTATTATGTCGGATTCACACAAAAAGATGATGAAGGAATTGTAAAGCATACCGGTTATCACAAAACATCTTTCCGTCTGAATCTGGATCAAAAGGTGACCAGTTTTATAGATGCCAGTGTAAATGCTAATTATGTTACTTCTAGAGCTCAGCGGGGATTCTTTAATAACGATAATACAAGTACTACATTAGGTGTTTCCTATGTTTCAACTCCTTCATGGGTCAATTTATTCCCTGATGCAAACGGAAACTATCCTGATAACCCTTTCGCTCCTTCTAACTTTCTTCAGACAAGGGATCTTATTACAAATAGTGAAAATGTAGAAAGGATACTTCTTGGAGGTACTGCCACATGGAAAATATTCACAAGTGAAAAGCAAAATCTCCGTTTTATAGCAAGAGGAGGCCTCGATCAATATTCCTTGAATACAATTGCCATATTTCCCCAGGAATTGCAGTTTGAGAAAAATGGAAATGGAACAAATGGCGCTTCTATTAATGGAACTACTTTAAGTAAAGGAACAAACCTCGCTGCTCTCCTGGTTCATAATATAAAGCCCTCAGCTAATTTGGAATTCCGTACTCAGATTGGTTTAACAGCAGAGAACCTGAATCAGAACACAGTTGTAAATACGGCTACACAATTAATAGGTACTCAGACAAATTTAAATCAGGCAGGGTCTATTCAGGTGGAGCAGAATAAGATAATTCAAAAGGACAGAGGCTTTTTCGTTCAGGAAGAAGCAAACTTCAAGGAATTATTATTTATTACTCTTGGCTTGAGAGGAGATAAATCCTCCCGTAATGGAGATGCCAATAAATTTTATTACTATCCCAAAGGAGCTATTGCATTGAATATACATAAGTTTACTTCCTGGGATCCTGATAAAATAAGCCAGTTAAAGTTAAGAGCAGCTTATGGCGAATCAGGAAACTTTGCTCCGTTTGGTGCTATATATTCACCGTTGAACAATAGTGTTTTCAATGGTACAGTTGGATCTCTTATTACAACCACAAGAGGTAATTCAACCCTTACTCCGGAACGCCAGAAAGAATTTGAAACAGGTTTCGATATTGGAGTGCTTCATAATAGAATTACATTAGAAGCTACTTACTATAAAAAAGATGTAGAGGATCTTATATTAAATGTAGTGGTCCCTACTTCTTCAGGATTTTCTTTTGCATGGAGTAATGTAGCCGCAATTCAGAATAAAGGAATTGAGCTTTCTTTAAATGCTACACCTGTTTCTAACAAAACCTTTCAATGGAATTTCATTGCATCATTCTGGAAAAATAAGGCAGAAGTAACCAGGCTTGATGTGCCTGCGTTTAATACAGGGGCATTTGGTGCCACATTAGGAACTTATAGAGTTGAATTAGGTAAGAGCCCGACACAGATCGTCGGCATTGGAGGGCCTGGTGATAAAGTAGATCCATCTACAGGCCTCGCTGTTTATGGTAATGGTGAACCCGATTTTAATTTATCCTCTTATCAGGATTTCACATATAAGAATTTTGAATTGTCTTTTTTATTGCATTGGAAAAAAGGTGGTGATAATATAAACCTGACCACATTATTATCTGATATTTTTGGCACTTCTCCTGATTATGATAAAACATCCTTAGACCCCGCCCATTCAAAATCAAACGGCGCATACCGGCTGGCAGCTTTAGGAACTACAGCTAGGCCATGGGTGGAAGACGCAAGTTATTTCCGTCTGCGTGAAATAGGCCTTACATATAAAATTCCTAGAACCGTTTTAAGGAATATAGCAGATGTTAAAGTAGGTGTATCAGCAAGAAATCTGATCAACGTATTCAAGTACAGCAGTTACGATCCGGAAGTATCAAATTTTGGAGCTAATGCTATCTCATCTTCTGTAGAAGTAACTCCATATCCTTCTTCTAAAAGTTATTACCTGACCGTAACCGTTATTTTCTAACATCCAAACCATTTAACATGAAATTACTTTCAATACATAAAAAAAAGCTGATCCTTCCTTTACTATTTATATTATGCTTTACCTCATGTAAAGTAGAACCTATTTCTGATCCTAATAACCCCAGCCCTGACCTTGTAGCTGCTAATGCTACTTTAGGTGAGATACAGAACCTTGTAACTGGTACTGAATCAGGATTGCGGATAGATATGAATTTCTATTATGATGATGTAAGTGTAATTGGCCGCGAATACTATCGGTTTTCCACTTCAGATCCCAGATTCACATCAGACCTTCTGGGAAAAGGAAGTGCTGTTCTGGATAATAATACTTTTTACATTACAAACCCTTTCGCTGCACGTTACCGGGTAATAAGAAATGCTTTTATACTCATTGATGCGTTAACTAATACTAAGGCATCAATTACTGCAGGACAGCGAAAGGCTGGAATAGCTTATGCAAAGACTATCCAGGCATATCAATTCCTATTGATCTATAATTTACTTTATAATAATGGTGTAAGAATTGATGTAAAAGATCCGGATAAATTAGGGCCATTCCTGAACAGGCAACAATCAATTGATGCTATTTTCAATTTGTTGAATGAAGCAAATGCTGACCTTAATGGCAATACAGAAAATTTCCCTTTCACTACCACTTTATTTTCCAGCAATGCTGCAGAGTTTTCTAAATTCAACAGGGCTTTGGCAGCAAGAGTAGCTATATACAGGCAGGATTGGACTTCCGCTGCAAATGCATTGAATGGATCTTTTTTCGATATTAATGGAGACCTTAATATTGGAGCATATTATATCTATTCCGCTCAGGGAGGAGATCTTTTAAATCCCATGTATTTTCCTCCCAATTCAAACGGAGAAACAAGAATAACGCAACCTTCTTTTGTAACAGATGCTGAGCCCGGAGATACCAGAGTTGCTGCTAAAGCTACATTACGGGCATCACCTGGCTTTCAGGATGGTTTACAAAGTGATTACGATTTCTCCCTCTACAAATCAAATACGGATCCTATTCCAATTATACGGAATGAAGAATTGATCCTGATCTATGCAGAAGTAAACGCTCAGTTGGGAAATACATCTGAAGCCCTTATAGCTATAAATAGGATTAGAAATTCGGCCGGGTTGCCAAATTATTCAGGCGCAACAGATATGAATAGCCTGATCACAGAAATACTAAAGCAACGCCGGTATTCCTTATTCGGAGAAGGCCACAGATGGATAGATTTAAGAAGATATAATCTTTTATCTACCCTTCCAATCGATCGTACTGGTGATGATGTCTGGATAGAATTTCCTATTCCGGCTAATGAATAAAAAGCTTATAATATTAAGAACGCCAGAATAATTACTGGCGGTATTTTATTTATTTAATCTCATTACTTTTCATTTTTTAATTTAGGAATATGTTAGTTTATTTTATTTGTTT
>JBJMLT010000348.1:0-9958 GCA_045805165.1 Flavisolibacter sp. | reverse complement strand
TTCCTATGAAAACAGGAGATAGTTCTTTTAGTTTCTTTTCAAGAAGATCTGGTGAAACAGTTTTTGCTTTAAACTCATAATTTATGTGCATCAGATAATTTTAAAGTAAAATAACTATCAATCATCTTAAGATATTTTCTCTGATGGCATAGTTTTTTGAAGAAATATTTCAATTAAATGAAATGGAAGATCTTTTTTCAACCGTTTTAGATGTAAATAAAGCTACGGTAAGATATAATGTATCCTTCCATCAGGATAAATATATTTTTCAGCCTTCCACCACCGGTTCGCCTGTTTTTTCTTTCCGCAGGGAACATGATGAGTGGCATGAAATGGAATTTCTAGCACCGGAAGTAAAAGCTCAGGCAATAGATGCTCTGGAAAAATACCTGCTTAAGCAGCATTAATTAGTATATTTCTCCGCACATGACTTATTAACTGTCTATCAACATAACATTTTAATGTTATTGCATATATCTGATATGGTGATCATCTTGGTCCCGATAGATAATTCAATAATATATAATGGCAAGAAATTATCTCACTGGTATTTTTCTATATGCTCTGCTCTTAGGTTGCAATAAAAAGAACAGCAATAATTCATTGGCTTATATTAATTCAGATAGATCCGCAATAGAATTTTCGGCACGCCAGGGAAGAGATTCAATAGTTATTAATTCTAATACAGATTGGACGATATCTTCACTGCCATCCTGGCTTTCTGCAAGTAAATCATCGGGAAGTTCCGGGGAATCAAAGATTATTTTTTCATGTCTGAATAATGAGGATTTGGTTTCAAGAAAGGCTGAACTGAAAATTAATCCTGTATCAGCAGCAATTAATCCCATAACAGTTGCAGTAGATCAGAATGGCCAATCTCCATTTATAACTTGTGATAAAACAGGTTTAAATGAAAACCCTTTGGGTCAAAAAGATTCTTTAATTATTTCGTCGAATGTATCGTGGACAATTTCTGTTACTTCTGATGCTGGATGGATTAAGGTTGATAAAAATTCAGGTACTTTCGGCACTACCAAAATTTATATTCAAACTGTTGCCAATAACAGTCCTGCTTTAAACAATGCTGTTATAACCATTACTGCATCAAACCCTGATCTGGCTCCCCTTTTTATCCATGTAGGTCAGGATATAAACTATTCAATAATTAATTTTTATCCTTCTACTGCAAATGTTGGGGATACAATAATAATTAATGGATTGTTTCCCGATCACCCTCTTTTAACTATCAACAATCTGATTGTACCAATAATAACAAGCAGTAGAACAATGATTTCATTTAAGATCCCATCAACTACTGCATCAGGTAAATTAAATCTGGCCTTTGATAATAATTTTAGCCTTAATTCTGTAAGCAATTTAATAATTGCTCCTAAATCAGGATGGACTACAATTTCATCTGCTATCCTTCCTGGAAATGAACCGCATAGTTTTGGGATATCTTTTGTTTGGGATGGTAAGATTTATTATGGATTAGGTACAGATATAACACAAACTATTTATTCCAGAAATTTTCATATTTATGACCCGGTAACAAATTCATGGACCATAGGTCCATCCATTCCAGCCAAAATGGATCCGAGAAGATATGCTTCCTGTTTCATCTTAAATAATAAGGTTTACATCGGATTTGGAGCCTATTCCAATCAATCGGATTGGTGGTCAATGGATCCTTCTAATAATACGTGGGAGCAATTAACCTCCTATTCGGTTGCTGGATTTGGGGCAGTTGCTTTTGTAAACCAGAATAAAGCATTTGCAGGAGCACCATATAAAGATGAGAACTTAAGTTGGCTTGATGTGAATGCTAATAATGGCGTTGGAAGCTGGCAGGTAACGATAGCGGGTAGTTTTCCTAAACTTCTTTATAGCAGTATATTCACAATTGGTAATGATACTTATATAGCAGGTGGCTTATTGACAGGTGTTACAACAAATAGTGTATACAGGTTCAATGCAGCGTCTAATACATTAAACCAGGTCGCATCAGTTCCGGTCTCTTTTATGTACGCACCTTCTTTCAGTTTAAATGGCAAAGGTTACATAATAGTTAATGGATCATTATATCAATACGATCCAAATCTGAATTCCTGGTCAATCCTTTTTACATGCCCCAACATAACAGGAACTTATAATGCCCAGGTAATAAACGGAATAGCCTATATCTGGTCCCCCAACGGCACCATCTACCGCCTGAACCTTTAAACGTCAATCATCAATCGTCAAATGCAATAGCATTCAACTAGACCTTTAAAAATCAATTATCCACGAGTCAATTACCGTGAATCCTGAATAGTCAATTATCTTAAATCGGTAGTCCTTAGCCGTTGGTTTTCACTTAACAGTTGAAGAAATCGAAGCTGCTATAAAATAACCCTGTTAGACCTAAGAAAATCGTAATTCGTAATTCGTAATTCGTAAATTTAATAATTCACTTCCTGTTCTTCAATCATCTCCGGAATTCTTCTCCATTCATATTGTTGATTACGAAGCTGTGGTTCAAATCCTGCTTCTCTTATTGCAGCTTGTATGGATTTATAGGTGAACCTGTGAGGAGCGCCGGCAGCGCTTACTACATTTTCTTCTATCATAATGGATCCAAAATCATTAGCTCCTGCATGCAGGCATATTTCAGCGGTTTGTTTACCTACGGTTAGCCAGGAGGCCTGTATATTTTTAATATTAGGCAGCATGATCCTGCTGATAGCGATCATCCTGATGTATTCTTCCGGTGTGGTTAGGTTATGAACTCCCCTTATTTTAGTTAATAAAGTATCCACATCCTGAAATGTCCATGGTATGAAAGCTAAAAATCCTTTAGCGCTTTCCGGTTTTCTCGATTGAACATCTCTAAGCTTTACAAGATGCTCGAATCTTTCCCTGATAGTTTCAACATGTCCAAACATCATGGTAGCAGAAGTGGTAATATGTAACTTATGGGCCTCATGCATTATTGCAAGCCATTCATCAGCACCGCATTTTCCTTTAGAGATCAATCTTCTTACTCTGTCAACCAGTATTTCAGCTCCGGCTCCTGGCAAAGAGTCCATTCCAGCTTCCTTCAATGCCATCAGCACATCCCGGTGGCTCATTTTTTCAAGTTTGCAGATATGCGCAACTTCAGGAGGTCCTAAAGTGTGGAGCTTTATGTCTGGGAACTCCTGCTTGATTTGGCGGAAGGTTTTGGTATAAAATTCAAGTCCCAGCTCAGGGTGATGCCCTCCCTGAAGTAATAATTGATCACCGCCATATTTGATGGTTTCAATTATTTTTCGGCGATAGGTAGGCATGTCTGTTATATATGCTTCGGGATGTCCGGGTATTCGGTAAAAATTGCAAAACTTGCAGTTGGCGATGCAAACATTAGTGGTGTTTACATTACGGTCAATTTGCCAGGTTACTTTGCCGTGAGGTACTTGCTTTTTTCTTAATTCATTGGCTACATGCATTAATTCTGCAAAAGGTGCATGCTCAAAAAGATACATTCCTTCATCTATTGTAAGGAATTCCAGCTCAATAGCTTTTTCGTAAAGATCCGGAAGGTTCATAAGTCAAAATTACAAAGGAGAAAGTGCAAAAATGGATAAATGGTTTTTATTACTCCCAGCCTTACCATAATTTTAATAGTTTAGAGGTTTGGCCTTCAACTATTTATTCAAAACGTTCGTATCAATAAAAAACACGCAGCCAAAACACCGGTGAAACGATTGCTTTTTTCAATATTAACAACATTTATTGTACTTACTGTTAAAGGACAGGAAGAATTCATAGAGCCATCGCGATTCATAAGCAGGTTCGAATTTGTACAATTTACAGGAGGTGTTATTATACTTCAGGCAAGGCTGGATGATTTTCCCGATACATTGAATTTCATTCTGGATAGTGGAAGCGGAGGCATTTCCCTTGATTCGGTTACCGCCGAATATTTTCATTTAAAAGGTGTGCCTTCCAACAGAACAATTAGGGGAATCGCCGGTATAAAAACAGTTAGTTTCCTTTATAACCATAAGCTTCGCTTGCCAGGATTAAACGTTGACAGCCTCAATTTCCATATTAATAATTATGAGATACTTAATGAAGTTTATGGAGAAAGGATTGATGGAATTATTGGCTATTCTCTTTTAAGCAAGTTTATTATTAAAATTGATTACGACAGCAGTAAAATAGAATTCTGGACCAGAGGTAATTTCAAGTATCCCAGAGGAGGGGTTCTTTTGAAACCTGTAATTAATACCCTTCCTATTCAAACCGCCAGAGTAAAGGATGGCACCATACGGTCGGCCAGATTTCTGTATGATATGGGTGCCGGCCTGAACCTGATGCTTTCAACAGACTTTATAAAGGATAGCAGCCTGCTGAGTAAAAAAAGGAAATTATTTGCTAAAGAGGCAGAAGGTTTGGGAGGAAAAATTGAAATGAGTATGACAGTTATCAAGGAAATAAAGCTTGGTCCTTTTAAATTCAGGAATGTGCCCATTTATGTATTTGATGATGTTTACAATATAACTTCCTATCCCTACCTCGGCGGATTGATAGGAAACGATTTGCTGCGTCGTTTTAATGTAATCCTCAATTATGACAAAAGGGATATTTATCTGGTTCCCAATTCACATTATTACGATCCTTTCGATTATTCTTATTCAGGCATTGAGCTTTATTATCAAAATGGCAGGATTTCTATTGGAGATGTCGCAAAGGGTTCACCAGGGGAAGAAGCCGGACTTATTGAAGGTGATGTAGTAGTTGCAGTAAATAAGAATTTCAGCCAGAATCTTCAACAGTACAAAGCAGCTATCCAAAGCACCGGTGAAAGATTATACCTCATCATCCAGCGCAACGGCGAACTGAAAGAATTCACTTTGAAAGTTAAAAGTATACTTTGATAAGGCGTGAATCGTCAATCGTGAATAAGTCAAAAGTTAAAAGTTAAAAGTCCTTAGGCACGGTCATTTTTGTTTCACGCAAAGTCGCGTAAGTAGGTAAGGGCGCAAAGGGCGGCGGTTGGTTGATTATTAATTTATTGATAATTGATTATTAGAACCAGCCTAATTTGTATTTTTGAACGCTAATAAATAAAACAGGAATAACTAAAAGCAAGATTCCATTTTTTCATTTTTCTTTTTTCATTTGCCCTTCCTCCTTCCTTTAAAACGTATCAAAGCCATATCAAAGCCAACTCAAAGCCAACTCAAAGCCAACTATAAGCCAACCCCGACCCTTACCATATGAATCCCCCTAACATCAAAATGCTATCTCCTAAATAAGGATTTTCCATTTTATCATTTTGGAATTAGGAACTTGGTGAAAACCTCATTCACGACCCCCGATTCCCGATCATTCACGATTGACGATTCACGATTCACGATTTACAAATCAGCTAACCAGCTAATTAGCTAATTAATCGTATCATTGCCCTTCTTAAATTTAAAGGATCAATCGTGGTTAATTTTGAACGGTTTACATTATCAAATGGCTTAAGGGTTATTGTCCATCAGGATACTTCAACGCCAATGGCAGTTGTTAATGTCATGTACGATGTTGGCGCAAAAGATGAAAATCCTGGCAAGACCGGATTTGCCCACTTGTTCGAGCATTTAATGTTTGGCGGGTCGGTAAATATTCCAGTATATGACGAGCCACTGCAAATGGCAGGCGGAGAGAATAATGCCTATACGACAAACGATCTCACCAATTATTATATTCAATTGCCCGCCCAAAACCTGGAAACAGCTTTCTGGCTGGAAAGCGATAGAATGCTCTCGCTGGCATTTACCGAGAACAGTCTTGAAGTGCAGCGAAAAGTAGTTAGTGAAGAATTCAAAGAACACTATCTGAATAAACCTTATGGTGATGTATGGCATAAAATGAGGGAACTGGCCTATAAGGTGCATCCATATAGATGGATGACTATTGGAAAAGAATTATCTCATATTGAAAATGCAAGGCTTCAGGATGTAAAGGATTTCTTTTTCAAGCATTACCGTCCTGTGAATGCAATATTGGTAGTTGCAGGGAATGTAACAGTTGACCAGGTTAAAAAGCTGGCTGATAAATGGTTTGGTCCTATTGAACCAGGACAAAAATATGTAAGGCGATTACCTGAAGAGCCTTCTCAGAGTGAGCCAAGAAAATTGGAAGTAACAGCAGATGTTCCCCTGGATGCATTATATAAATGCTGGCATATTTATCCCCGCATGGATCATCGTTACTATGTTTCCGACCTTATTACGGAGATCTTAAGCGGCGGTGGATCATCAAGATTGTTTCAATCGCTGGTTAAGGAAAAGAAATTATTCAGCAATATTGAATGCTATCATTTTGGTACAACAGACGCAGGCCTTCTTACAATAGAAGGAAAATTAGTAAAAGGAGTGAACATAAAAGATGCAGAGCATGCGATTGATCTGGAATTGGAAAAGCTGAAAAAAGAAAAGGTTTCAGAAGCTGAGCTTCAGAAAGTGAAGAACAAAACAGAAAGCATGATCGCGTTCGAAGATATGAGTGTAATGAATAGAGCTAATAGTCTTGCTTTTTATGAATTGCTGGGAAATGCTGAATTGATGAATACTGAACTTGACAGGTATAACAGCGTTACCGTGGAAGATGTTCAGAAGGAAAGCTTGAATATATTTAAAGAAGAGAATAGCAGCACACTATTCTACTTATCAAAGAATTAAGGAAATGGAAAAAGTTATAAAATCAATAGATAGAGCTAATCCGCCCCGTATAAAAGATGCTGTGGAGTTTGATCTGAAGTTGAAGCCTTATGAAAAAATGGTGCTCGATAATGGAGTGGAGGTTTATAGTATCAATGCGGGAGCTGAAGACGTAATACAGGTGGAATGGATTTTCTACGCCGGTAATTGGTTTGAAAAAAACAACTTAATAGCTGCCAGCACCAATTTTCTTTTAAAGAATGGAACTACCCATAAAAATGCTTTTCAGATAAATGAGCATTTTGAATATTATGGGTCCTATTTCAATAGGAACTGTTATAACGAAACGGCTACATTAACACTTCATTGCCTTAACAAGCATCTGGAACCTTTGTTGCCCGTTGTAAAGGAAATATTGGTTGATTCTGTTTTCCCTGAAGATGAGATCCGCATTTACAAGCAGAACATGAAGCAAAGGTTAAATGTAAATCTTAAGAAATGTGATTTTGTAGCAGGCCGGCTGATAGATGCTTATTTATATGGCGAACAGCATCCTTATGGAAAATATACAAGATTTGAAGATTTTGATGCAGTAAACAGGAATGAATTAGTAGACTTCTATAACAATTATTATAAAAACGGAAAGCTCGTTCTGTTTGTGGCAGGTAAAGTGCCAGATAATTTATTCAGCTTATTAAATAAGTACTTTGGCGACCTTAATAACAAGCCTGTTGAAGTAGTTGATATTCCAACGGTATCTGCTCAGGAAAAGAAATATCGTGTAACTAATGATCCTTCCGGAGTACAGGGTGCTATTAGAATGGCAGCACATTTTCCAAACAGGCATCACCCTGATTTTATCAACGCACAGGTGTTGAATAATATTTTTGGCGGCTTTTTCGGTTCCCGGTTAATGAGTAATATTCGTGAAGAAAAAGGATATACTTATGGTATATACAGCTACCTGGAGAATCATATTCAGCAAAGTGGCTGGATTGTTAGTACAGAAGCTGGAAGAGATGTATGCGAGGCTACCATAACGGAAGTATATAAAGAAATGGAAGACTTGCGTAAAGAACCTGTAGATGATGAAGAATTGCTTTTAGTAAAGAACTTTATGATCGGTTCCATACTTGGAGATCTTGATGGACCATTTCATATTATTAACAGGTGGAAGACCATCATTTTGAATGGTTTGGGAGATGATTATTTTTATAAGCAGATAAACGGTATTAAAAAAGCCACTCCCGATGAACTTCACCAGCTTGCCAATAAATACCTCCATCCGAGCAATTTTTACGAACTCGTCGTAATCTAGAATGAGTCAGTTGACAAGTTGACAAGGAGGGAGAGAATGAAAGAGGTAATATCATCTATTCACGATCCCACGATTCCCGGAAATTGACGATTGACGATTGACGATTCACGATTGACGATTCACTCCACGAATGATCTAATCAACTATTTTTGTTTGAAATAACCAAATCATGGGATTCATAATTAAAGTCCTTGTAACTGCCGTGGCAGTATACGTAGCTGCCTACTTAATTCATGGAGTTCATATTTCTGATATAAAGACCACAGTAATAGTTGCCCTTATACTTGCGCTATTAAATACATTTATAAAGCCCATACTTATTATTCTTACAATTCCAATTACAATAGTAACTCTCGGATTATTTTTATTGATCATTAATGCCCTGATGGTAAAATGGTCGGCAGATATTGTTCAACATTTTCATATTGGAGGATTTACAGTGGATGGCTGGTGGCCAGCCCTGTTAGTTAGCCTTGTTGTTACGGTTGTAACCTATATTCTTGAAAGTATTTTGGAAAGAGGCTAAATTATTCATACCTAAGCATCATGCAGTTTCATAGAAGAGACCTCAGTAATGAAGATTTAATCCGTATATACAAAAATCTATTATGGCCAAGGCTTATAGAGGAAAAAATGCTCTTACTGCTAAGGCAGGGACGAATATCCAAATGGTTCAGCGGAATTGGCCAGGAAGCAATTTCTGTAGGTGCCACATTAGCATTGGAAGAAGATGAATGGATCATGCCTCTTCACCGTAATCTTGGTGTTTTTACAGTTCGTGGAATGCCACTTTCAAAACTATTTGCACAATGGCAGGGAAGCCAGTCAGGATACAGTAATGGAAGAGAAAGGAGTTTTCATTTTGGAAACAGGGAACATCATATCTGTGGAATGATCTCTCACCTTGGCCCTCAATTGGCCATTGCAGACGGAGTAGCATTAGCCTATAAATTAAAGAAAGAAAATAAAGTATCACTGGCTTTTACCGGAGAAGGCGGAACATCCGAAGGTGATTTTCATGAAGCTCTTAATGTGGCGGCTGTATGGGACCTTCCTGTCCTGTTTATTATTGAAAATAATGGATACGGTTTAAGCACTCCTGTAAATGAACAGTATCGTTGCGACCACCTCGCAGATCGTGCAAAGGGTTATGGAATGGAATCGGTAATTATTGATGGTAATAATGTATTAGAAGTTTATGATACGGTAAAAGGAGTAAGGGATTACTGTATCAGAAATCAGAAACCCTATCTTATTGAATGCATGACCTTCAGAATGCGCGGACATGAAGAAGCAAGCGGAACGAAATATATACCTAACGAATTATTTGAAGAGTGGACAAAGAAAGATCCAATAAAGAATTATGAGACCTGGTTAATGTTGAATAATGTATTGACGATTGAAGACAGCGACAATATAATTAAAGAACAAAAAAACAAAATAGAACAAGACCTTCGATCCTCATTCAGCGAATCCCCTGTCAGCATAGATACATCTAATGAACTAAATGATATCTACGCTTCTTACAAACCTGATAAAGAAAAGTTGTTAAATCATACCAATTCACATTCAGGGATTCACCATTCTCACCAGGCCCGAAACTTTCGCTTTATTGATGCCATCAAAGAAGGCCTCCTTCAAAGCATGGATAAGCATCCCAACCTGATATTAATGGGACAGGATATTGCAGAATATGGAGGAGCATTTAAAATAACAGAAGGCTTAGTGAATATTTATGGAAAAGAAAGGGTACGCAATACACCATTATGCGAAAGTGCCATCGTAGGCACCGCTTTAGGCTTGAGTCTTGAAAATTTTAAGAGTGTAATGGAAATGCAATTCGCAGATTTTGTTACCGTTGGTTTTAATCAGATCATTAATAACCTCGCAAAGATCCATTACAGATGGGGACAAAATGCAGATATTGTTATTCGCATGCCTACTGGTGCAGGTGTTGGAGCAGGAC
>JBJMLT010000347.1:0-2282 GCA_045805165.1 Flavisolibacter sp. | reverse complement strand
CTAAAGATGCTTATGTTCTGCAACCATTGAAAGACATTCATTACAATAATAAATTAGGAAACTTTCGTAATCATACATTCAGCCATTCGCTAATTACAGCATTAATTGCCATTGGGATATTCCTGATGCTGATCGCTTGTGTGAATTATATAAATCTTTCCACTGCACAATCGTTAACCAGGACCCGTGAAGTAGGCATACGCAAGGTGCTTGGCAGTTTTAGAAATCAACTTACTTTGCAATTTTTGATTGAAACTGCCATCATTTGCCTGGCATCACTTTTATTAGCAATAGGAATTGCACGACTTACTCTTCCATTATTAAATTCCCTACTTGAAACTAAAATCCAATTGGATATATTATCAAATACTACATTATTGATCTTCCTTATTGCAGTTTTCTTAACCATTACTATATTGTCCGGTTTATATCCTGCACTTGTTCTATCACGTTTCTCCCCTATTGCAGCATTGAAAAGCAAAATATCCAACCAAAAAGTTGGTGGTGTATCATTAAGAAGAGTACTGGTAGTACTTCAGTTCACCATAGCACATATTCTAATTATCGGGATGTTAATTGTAATTAGCCAAATGAACTTGGTGCGAAATGCATCTTTAGGTTTTGATAAAGCGCAGATCATTAATGTACCTATACCTTCAGATAGTGTTGAGCATTTGAAAATTGGTTACCTGCGGAATCAACTATTACAGAACCCGAATATTAAGAGCGCCAGCTTTAGTTATTCCAGCCCATCAGCTGATGGAAATTGGAACAGTGACTTTAAATTTGATAACAATCCAAAGAATACCGATTTCAGCTCTAATTTAAAATGGGCAGACCCTGATTATTTTAAAACGTATAATCTTCAATTCATTGCCGGCAGAAGCTATTATGCAAGTGATACTGTGAGGGAATTTGTGATCAATGAAACGCTAGCCAAAAAACTTGGATATTCCAATCCATCAGAAATTATCGGTAAGAAGATCAATTTCTGGGATGGTGCAGTGAAGGCCCCGATAGTTGGTGTTATTAAAGATTTCAATTCTTATTCGTTACGTCAACCAATGGCGCCGGTAGTTTTAGCGCCATGGAAAGATGTTTATCAAACTATCAATATTAAAATGAAGCCAGGCTCGGAAAAAGAGGTTATCGCTTATGTAGACAAGATATGGAATGCGGCTTTCCCATCTTATGTATTTCAGTATAATTTCCTGGATAAGACCATTGAAAATTTTTATAAACAGGAAAACCAGCTTTCAATTCTTTATAAAATATTTGGTGGCATAGCGCTTTTAATAAGCTGTCTTGGTCTATATGGGTTAGTATCTTTCATGGCTATTCAAAGGACAAAAGAAGTAGGCATTAGAAAAGTATTGGGAGCCTCATTCGGCAATATTGTTTTTCTATTATCTAAAGAGTTTACCGTACTGGTTCTGATAGCATTTATTATAGCAGCACCAATTGCTTATTATTTTATGCACAAATGGCTGATGAATTATAGTTACCGGATAACTATGAATGTGGGCATATTTCTGGTGGGAATAACTGGAATTATACTTATATCCTGGCTAACGGCGGGGTATAGAACTATAAAGGCAGCTGTATCGAATCCGGTAAAAAGCCTGAGGGCGGAGGGGTGAGAATATTGAATATTGAATACAGAATAATGAATAGTGAATGGTGAATGGCTTTATGCCCTCAGGCTTGCGTTTATTATGTTCTTTTTTAGAATTTTAATTATCTCTCATAATCTCTTATTCAATTTATTCTTCTTCGTCTTAATTAAGGGGTGCAGGATGGCAATGGTGATGGATAAGAGGAAGTGAAAATATTATAACTCCAGCAATTATTAATTCCTGTTCCGTCCCATAACAGATCAACTCCTGGTAAAGGTAATCCTGGCGGAGGCGCAGTACCATTGCCTGACAATTCATTTTTTATAATATGCGCTCCATCTGCATTTGGTTCTATGTCCGCAAAAGCTTCAGGTGGTAATCCAGAAAGTCCTCCCAAAACAAGAGTACTTACAACAGCAACTCCCGTTAAATTATTATTTGTGATCTTATTATTTCTAATTGTTGCATTATCAACCCCAACTACAAGAATTCCGGAACCTACTGGCACTGATACTTCAAATCCATTACCGGCGGGAGCAAAGTTTGGCAGATTATTATCATGTACATAATTATCATTTACTAAAACGCATGATAAACTAACCCGGCCCGGGTAAGTGGACGCTGGTGAAGGCCCGGGCAAGAGTTTCCCTCGGAGTTCCGTTTCCG
>JBJMLT010000346.1:0-7786 GCA_045805165.1 Flavisolibacter sp. | reverse complement strand
GTAGCTGCTAATGCAATTCTATGGGCAGCTAATCATTACAAGAGAGAACATATTGTTGGATTTCCTGCATGGAAGGCTATTGTTGGCAACAGCCTGTTTCCCAATCTGGCTGATAAATTCCTTGGAAAGACTGGATATGATAGTCAGCAAACAAGTCAACCAAAAGACCCGGACCAGAAAGATAATTTATTTGAATCGGTGCAAGGTGATTGGGGTTCTCATGGCCGCTTTGACAGAAGGGCCAAAAATAAAAGTGTATTCTTTGAAATTACAAAGTATGTATCAGGCATCTACTTATTCGTTATTCTCGTATTGATCATTTTACTTGTTATAATAATTATTGTAAAATGATAAGTGATGATGAGATAAAAGAGCGGGTAAGAAGATTAATGTTTAGCAACATTAGAGCGAGAGTATCGCCCTATCTTAAAAAACATTATTGCTATGTGATGCCATCCCCGGATAAATATCCTTTTCAATGGTGGTGGGACTCCTGCTTTCATACATTTATACTTTGCGCATTGGACGAATTTGAGCTTGCCAGGCAGAATTTCCAAAGCCTCTTCGCCATGCAAAATAAAAATGGCTTCATAGGCCATATGATATTTTGGGAAAGCTTATTGCCTAAAGATAAATGGAATATACTGGAAGGTCCGCCTGTATGGAAACAGTTACGGCCACATATGAGCTTTTTAATTCAGCCACCTCTGGTGGCTCAGGCACTACTAAGAATTTACCAATGCACCGGAGATAAAAATTTTGTTATTGAATTACTTCCAAAGATTAAAAAATACTTCCATTGGCTGTCAACGAACAGAGACTTTGATGGCGACGGCCTGATAACGATCATCAGTAATTTTGAGTCTGGCATTGATCACAAGCCCTCTTTTGATAAAGTATTCGGGTTTGAAACAAAAAAGGTTACTAACAAGTATTTCTGGAAAGTGATCTATGTACAATTAAGGAACTTTCTTCATTGGTACGACCTGCAGAAGATCTATCGATCGAATGTTTTCCTCGTGAAAGAAACTTTATTTAATACAATGTATGTGCAAGACCTTAGAGCGCTTGCACAGTTATGTAAATTGCTTAATGATAGAGACAGCGAAAAATATGAAATGCTTGCTCACAAGGTTGCAGAGCGAATGATTGAAATTATGTATGATGAAGAGACTGCTGCGTTTTATGACGTGTATGGTCCGCAGAATGAAAAGCTAAAAGTGCTCACATTTACAATAGGGCTGCCATTGTTATTAAAAGAAGTGAAAAAAGATATTGCAGATGAAATTATAAAGAAGCATTTTTTAAATGAGGAAGAATTTTATTTGAAATACCCATTATCTTCTGCTGCAAAAACAGAACCTTCATTTGATCCCCATGATTCAAGATTTCTTTGGAGAGGTCCCACATGGCCTGTGATCAACTGGTTCATGCATAAATGTTTTTTAAGTTGTGGTTATGAAAAGCAGGCACGGCATTTAGTCCATTCAGTAAAAGAGTTAATAGGTAAAAGTGGCTTCAGGGAGTTTTATAATCCAGAGAACGGTAAAGGATATGGTGCAAAAGATTTTACATGGTCCGGCCTCATCGTTGATATGATGGAAAAATAATTCTATTGAATTTTATTTTCATAAAGCAAAACTTTCACGTTACAGAATCTAAATAAATAATTAGCCAACCAATAATACCTGTTAACCGTATTCATTTTTTATGCAGGTCTCTATACTACCCCCCGATGAGGAAAAATTTATTCATCGTTAATCACAAAAAAATCATCTGTCGTGAAAAATTTAATTTTTGTGCTGGTATTTGCAGCAATAGGAGTAACCGTTAAGGGACAATATGGGAATACGTCAAAGACCATGATCTGGAGCTTGGGTATAAAGCCATCTATACCCTTTGGGGAATTCAGCAGCTATTCAAGCTTTGGACTTGGAGGAAACATTCAGGCCGAGATCAGGCCACACCGTGTAGGCTTTACACTAAACGCGGGTTACATTGATTATTTCGGTAAAACAACAAACGGGTATAAGTATAGCGATTTTAAATACATACCTGTGATGGGAGGAATCAAGTATTATATGGGAACCACATCTTTTCTGCATGGGCAATTAGGGCCAGGCTTTGGAATGGATGGCATTGGAACTAGCTTTTGGTATGGAGCAGGAATCGGATTAGACCTTGGTAAAAGCATCGATGCCGAATTAGGGTATATGGGTTGGAAGCAAAGTTTGATCAATAACAATTATAATAATAGTACTACTACAGGAACTTACAACACCGGAGGCACCGGAGGTACAGGTGGAGGTGGTGGAGGATATGGAGGGCATTATCCGACAATTGATCTTAGAATTGGAATTAAGTTTTAAAGGCAAAGGCGTCAATCTTTTCCTGTCATCTCGAACGCAGTGAGAGATCTCGTTGTTCTAATAACTATTAAAACAATTAGCTAATTACAGTTGACAACTATCAGATTCAAATTAATTAGGTAGTTGTTTTCTGTAATAAAAATCGATTTAAACTATTCACAATTGACCATTCACCAGTTAGCGGCTCATAGCTCGAAGCTGGCAGCTTTACCTCCACATCCATTGTATTATAAGTAACGCTGCCATTCTTTTCCACCTTTTTCAGAACGATTCCGAAATACTCGCTTATAATTTTACATAGAATCTTCTTCCTCCCCATCCCGGCCCGTATCAATTTATAAATTTCTCCTGTCAGCTTTCCAATAACACCAAACTTCCTTTTCTTCTTAGGCAATTGTTTATAAATAGATGTAGCTAAAAGACTAGCCTCTCCAAACTGACTAGAACAATTTCTAAAGCTCTTAAATGCAGGATCTGTTAATATCCTTTCTTTATTTATAGATGTTCGTCTGCGCATGCAAAATTTACCGCGACGCATATAATAAGTATGATCGCCAACAGTTGCCGACATCCTGTAAAACTTAAGTACGTTGAATATATAATTTGATTTTTTGTTCATAGAGTTTGATTGTGAAGGCAAATGTAGAAGTAGACTAAATTCTAAAAAACAACTAATTGTATCGTATTGTGCCGTTTTTTACCGCCGTTTCCGCAGCAGCTAAGAGATAAAAGGTTTGGAAACAGAAAAAGAGAATCTTTCCCCTATTTTAGCATCTTTCAAAAACATCCACTTCCCAACCTCAAACTTCAAACTTCAAACCTCAAACTTCAAACATAAATCAGCGATCCAAAAATCCGCCATCAGCGATTTCCCTCCAATCCTTCTAATCCTCCAAATCTTAGTTCTTACATTTACCGCGTATCCCCTTCATCTCAAAGCTATTTCAAAGCCATCTTTCATTCATATTTAAGCTAACCTATACTAAGCTTTCAAACTTTCATTATTTCAATATTGACATGGAAATTTATACAAAAACATAATCCGGTTAAATAGTCCATAGTTTTATATTTATATTATGCTATTAAAAACTTTTGGAAAGAATCCCGATGGTGAGGAATTAAAAAAGGTTGAGGGATCTATGAATTATAAGGGCGGGCAGTTTGAAAATCTTACGAAGGTTGAAATGATGAAGGGCACTTCAATGATACCCATGCTGTGGAAGTTTATGAATAAGCCAAAGAATACGAAGCCGCTTAAATTAATTCCAACAATTAAGACCAATTTAAAAGAATTACCAGAGGATGCTCCGGCAATTGTTTGGTTTGGCCACTCTTCTTACCTGATAAAAATTAATGGTAAATATATATTGGTTGACCCTGTGTTAAGCGGTCATGCCTCACCTTTTTCATTTGGGGGCAAAAGCTTTCCTGGAGCAGATGCATATACAGTTGACGACCTTCCGGATATTGATGTATTGCTGATAAGTCATGACCACTACGATCATCTGGACTATGAGACGGTTATGAAGCTGCAGCATAAAGTCGGAAGAATATGTACATCGCTTGGAGTGGTTTCTCATCTTATTTACTGGGGGATAGCAAAAGAAAAAGTGGTGGAGCTGGACTGGTGGGATAGCCATGAATTTAGCGGAGGGCTACAACTGACCGCTGTTCCTGCGCGTCATTTTTCGGGTAGAACATTTGTAAGGAATAAAACATTGTGGAGCGCATTTGTTTTAAAGGCAGCCGGTCATTCGATATTTATTGGCGCGGACAGCGGATATGGCGAACATTTTAAAATGATTGGTGAAAAGTATGGTCCGTTTGAAATAGCCATATTAGAATGCGGCCAGTATAATATTGCATGGCATGATATACATATGATGCCGGAAGAAACCGTGCAGGCATGTATTGATTTAAATGCAGATGTGCTGATGCCGGTGCATTGGGGAAAGTTTTCGATCTCTTTACATCCCTGGGATGAACCTATTCAACGGGTAATAAAAAAAGCAGAGGAGCTGAAGGTAAAAATTACTACACCGATGATTGGGGAAGTTGTAAAGGTCGGTGGTGAATATACAGGCAAAAAATGGTGGGAATGAAAGTGATCGCAGATTGATCCTGTTGATACTCCTTCATTAAAGATTCAGCTTAAAGCTTCGCAAATATAAAAGTCCATATCCAAATCTTCTTGTATATTAATATTTTATACCCTATATTGCTTCCACCTATGAAACAATATAAAAACATCCTGATAGCTACAAAAATTAGATTGAACTTTGAACCCCACGTTGGAGTATTTCTTATTAATGGCAAAATGCAATTAATTGGAGAGGCAGAACTAAGTAAAAAAGGAAAAAACCTTTATGCCGATATTAAAGTAGATATAGAAATAGATGAATATTATCCGGAAGTAAAATTCATAAATACTATTGATTCCTTAATTCTTACATCTACTGAAAGCTCGCCTTTAATAAAATCAATCAGAGAACAGCTTAGTTAACCTTTCAGATAATTTAGCTAAAGAAATTAAAAAAGGAAAAAATTTTCTTAAAGAAAATCATACACCTGAAGAGCATTCAGGTGTATGATTTATTAAACCAATTTGCATTTAACGATTTCCTTTGCCTCTTGATTCTCCACCTTTCTTGCCTGCTTCTTTAGCTTCTTCGGAATTAAATTCATGGCCTGTTCCTTTTTCATGTGATGCTTTACCACCTTCTTTGGATATTTCTCTTTGTTTTTCTGGATCCATAGCCGCGAATCCTCTTTCTGAACTTTGTTTTCCGCCTTGATTACCTCTTTGACCACCTTCATTTCTGTTTGGCATAACGATAGATTTTAAGTTAAAAAATATTCCTCTTTAGACACAAAATGATGCCTGAAAATATTTCATCTTCAAACGCATTTAAACTGAGGAAATTTATGCATAGCTGAGGTAATTGATCTGTTGAAAATTATACATACATAGAAGGAGGTCATAAACAAAAAATAAGATGATATGGTTGAAAATAGTTTATGGGTTTGCTTCAAATTAACTAGGAGGTTGTAAATGGACTTGTTCGCTTTGCCTTTGATCTTACATCCAAATGGCAATTAATATAACGCAAACGAGATTATTCAATGATCCATTGTATTTATGATAGGGGAATTGTAAATTTAAGAATGCAATTGACTCAGTGCTTAATGAGCATGCGACTATTAATCGTAATATTATTTACAACATCTGTTATCAGTTGTAAAAAGGATGGTCAAACTGGTTCTGTTACTCCAAAACCTAATATTTATTTAACAGGATATGGCAGTTATGGAAATAATCTGGTAGGTGCAGTTTACTGGAAAAACGGAGTATTAATTCCATTGAACGGTGGGCAGAATGCTACCGGTATTGCTTTTTCAAGATCTGATATTTATATAGCAGGGAATGCGGGGTATGCTTACCCGCAAGGTGGTTATGGTAATGAAGCAGTATTCTGGAAGAATGGTATTATGCAAAAGCTTGGAAATCCACCTTCTTACGCTAATGCTATTGCTGTATCTGGAACTGATATATACATTGCAGGAATGGCTATGGTTAATAACCAATATGAAGCGGTTTACTGGAAGAATGGTGTTATTTATCCTCTTGGAGATGCCTATTCCACAGCAAATGCAATCACCATTTCAGGTCAGGATGTTTATATAGCAGGAACTACAGGGAATAATGGTACAATAGCCACCTATTGGAAAAACGGTATACCAGTATTACTTGAAACCTCTGTTGAATCTAAAGCCAATGCTTTATTGGTTTCAGGTAATGACGTATATGTTGCAGGTAATTATAGAAATACAGTTACCACTACCGATGCTGTCTATTGGAAAAATGGAATCCGCACAAGTCTGTATCCTGGGAATTCTGATACATTAGTAACTTCCACAAGTGCAACCGGAATAGCTTTAAGTGGGAATGATGTTCACATAACGGGATATATAAATTCTATAGATTGTGTGTATTGGAAAAATGGATCAATGACCAGATTAAATAATCCAGCCGCATACATGAATACTTCATCCAATGTTAATGCTATTGTAGTTTCAGATCAAAATGTTTATATCTCATTTAATTCTGCTGATTATTGGATAAATGGAAATACTTTACATGTGGGAGACGGATATGCCACTTCAATTGCTGTTCAATAGACAAAACCAGCTTAACTACATCCATATGGATCCAATTTGCAAATATTTTAATGAAGGATAGTAAACTGTATTTTAAGATTGCTTTGGAAAATTGAACATCCAACGAACACCAAACTTATCCAAACAACACCCCCAATATCCCCAAAACTCGTTACGCATAGGAGCAATTTCGCTGCCACCTGAAGAAAGAGCATTAAACAACCTGTCCGTCTCCTCCTTTGTATCCGGCTCTAGACTAATAGTAATGTTATTGCCAATAATTAATTTGTGACCCATTGACTCAAGCATATCTGTACCCATTATAAGTGTTCCGGCTAATATTGGAAGAGATACATGCATTACACTATTTGCATCCTTTTCAGAAAGTGCAGGCATGCCAGGTTGCGGAGGCATATCTTTCATGCGCATAACTGGAGTTAAGAATTCAGTTTTAAAAACTGTTTTGTAAAAATTGAAAGCTTCTTCTGTATTACCCTGGAAATTAAGGTAGATAGATACTTTTGCCATTTTATTATTTTTATTTTGTCTTAAAATTTACATTTAATTCTTTTAATTCTGAAAACTCAGAAAGTATCTAAATTATTTGTTATCTTATATATATAAATTCCAACTCCTTAAAGATCAAATTCACTGCCCTTATTATTACAATAACGTTCCCTGTATAACGTAATGAATTAAGCACCTTATTAAAGCCATGTTTTAGCCTCTAGCCTGGTGATCCAAATTTATCAGCTTGCCTCTCCTTTTAATTAATAACCAAAAACTTCTGTTATGAAAAAAGCTCTATTTTTTACATTATCAACATTGTTTATCTCATTAGGAGCATTTGCACAATCCTGGAATATTACAGGCAATAGCAATGCTACTCCTACTTCCATTTTAGGGAACACCAATGCAGTTCCTCTTCGACTATTTACAAAAAATGTAGCAAGAATTGTTATTGATACCTTTGGATTTGTGGGCATTAACTCCGCCCACCCAGTCTCAACATTGGATGTGCGGGGAACACAATTTCTGAGTGGACAATTGAAGTTTGGTACAGGTGCACATAATATTCAGTTTGCCAATCCTACCGCTACAGCGAATAAGCCTATGTTGCTAATGTTCACAGCCGGCCCAATTAATCCACCCCGAATGGTGATCTCCCATTCAACTACTTTATCCAATGTAGGATTGCAGTTTGATGATGCTACCAAAAACTTTAATTTTTTAGGAGGTGGATTTAATGTACTTACTGT
>JBJMLT010000345.1:0-6234 GCA_045805165.1 Flavisolibacter sp. | reverse complement strand
GGGTACTGAAAATAATTATACAATACTCGTCTATTATCGTCCCTTCGGTGCCCGCTACGACCAGTTAATAGGTTACGCTTCCATTAACTCTATGTTTCAAAGAAACAGCTTATAGAACTAAGAACTAGGATTTTTATGATTTTAAGGATTAGGAGGAGATTGCCAATAGCTAAAACAATTATAATTAGTAAGCAACTATTGACTTTAGGAAAATCGTAAATCGTAAATCTAAAATCGTAAATCTAAAAAAAATGGCAGGCTACTTACATCGCACCGCTACAACCGCCTACCCTTGCTATCTTCCGATCCTGGGGGAGTTCAGCAGGAGCTGGTCGTGCAAGACCTGCCAGTGCAAATATACATCATCTCCATAATAGATCAATCAAATCAGCGATCATCACATCAGCGATTATCCCCATTTCCTCATAATCCTCATAATCCTATAATCTTAGTTCTAAACAAGTTCTAAACACTTCCCTTAGTACTGGGCAAAACATCCTTTTCGGGATCTTTCTTCACCGCCATTTTAATCGCTTTGGCAAATGCCTTAAAAATGGCTTCGATCTTATGATGCTCATTTTCTCCTCTGCATTCAATGTTAAGATTGCATTTCGCCGCATCTGAAAATGATTTAAAAAAATGAAAGAACATTTCTGTCGGCATATCACCCACTTTTTCTCTTATGAACTGGGCATTCCAGATGATCCAGTTCCTGCCACCAAAGTCAATTAGAACCTTGGCTTCAGCATCATCCATTGGAAGAGCAAATCCATACCGTTCAATTCCTCTTTTATTTCCTAATGCTTTTGCAAACGCTTCCCCTAAAGCAATTCCCGTGTCTTCAATGGTATGATGTTCATCTATATTCAGATCACCTTTTGTTTCTATTGTAAGATCTATAGATCCATGCCTTGCGATCTGATCAAGCATATGATCGAAAAATGCAAGTCCTGTATTTATGGAGGCTTTTCCTGTTCCATCAGGATTTAGTTTAATCATGATGTTTGTTTCATTGGTTTTTCTTATGTGTGTAACTTCTCTTATTTTGAATCTCAGGTATTCATAGATATCTTTCCAGTTCTTTGTTTCAAGAGCAACAGCTTTATTTAATTCTTCCATGCTGGAAGTAATTTCTTTACTTCCAAGATCTGGATTGTTTTTCAACCATAATGCCTTGCATCCAAGGTTCACAGCTAATTGCACATCTGTTATGCGATCTCCGATAACATAGGAGTTCCGTAAATCGTATTCAGGGTTATTTAAGTATTTGCCAAACATTCCGGTCCTTGGCTTCCTGTTCGGTGAATGATCTTCAGGCACGCTTCCGTCTATTAGTTCATCTTTAAAAACTACTCCTTCATTGGAAAATGTGCTCATTACCAGGTTATGAATAGGCCAGAATTCTTCTTTAGGAAATTTTGAAGTACCCAATCCATCCTGGTTGCTTACCATTATTAATTCATAGTCTGTTTCCTCAGCAATTTTCGTCATGTATTTAAATACATGAGGATAAAAGATCAGCTTATCCCACGAATCGATCTGGTAGGTTGGTGGATATTCTTCTATCAATGTACCATCCCTGTCTATGATCAAAAGTTTTTTCATCAATTATATTTTTTCAGCGCTTCAAGTAATTGTTCATTTTCATTTGGCGTCCCAACTGTAATTCTTAAACTCCCTTCGCATAATAGTACATTGCTTCTGTTGCGTACAATAATGCCATTTGCTTTCAGGTAATTATAAATGCCGGTGGCATCGCTTGTTTTTACAAGAAGGAAATTGGCGTCAGATGGATATACTTTTTTCACAATTGAAAGAGATGACAATTCTTTTGTCAGCGATTCTCTTTCTTTTAGGGTTTCAATTATCATGGCATTTACACCTTCTACGTTATCTAATGCTTTAAGAGCCAATTCCTGCGTTGCCTGATTAATATTATACGGTGGTTTTATTTTATTCAGGATTTCAATTATCTCAACGGATGCAAAATTCATCCCTAAGCGTAACGCTGCTAATCCCCATGCCTTGGAAAAGGTTTGCATTACCACAAGATTAGGATAATCATTCAGCTCAGTTAAAAAAGATCTTTGCCTGCTATAATTAATATAAGCTTCATCTATAACTACAATGCCATCAAAATTATTCAGGATCATTTCTACATCTTCTCTTATCAGGCTATTACCTGTGGGATTATTTGGAGAACATAAAAAGATAAGCTTGGAATTAAAGTCTATAGCTTGTTCTATATTTTCTAGATCTAATTGAAACTGGTTATTTAATGGAACTTCTTTAAGAGCGATGTCATTGATATGCGCATATACTTCATACATTCCATAAGTTGGCGGACAAATAATAATATTATCTTTTTTAGGTTCACAAAAAGCCCTTATTAACAGGTCAATGCATTCATCACTACCATTCCCTAACAATATATTTTCAGGATCGATCTTCTTTATAGGGGCCAACTTCTTTTTTAATTCCAGTTGTAAGGGGTCCGGATATCTATTATACCATTTGGTCAGGGGTGACCCAAAGCTGTTTTCATTGGCATCTAAAAAAACATTTGCAGTCCCACTGAATTCATTTCTTGCTGATGAATAGGGCTTTAAATGCTTTATATTTTCCCTGACAATGCTATTTAAGTCAAAGCTCATTTTAAATTGTTGCTTATTTAGTTATCTCTTTTCATTCATTCGAATTCTAACAGCGTTGGCGTGCGCTTCTAGTCCTTCGGCAGTCGCCATTTCAATTACAATCTGGCCGATCCTTTCTAATCCCTGCCGGCTCAGTTTCTGGTACGTTATTTTTTTTACAAAGCTGTCTATGCTTACTCCGCTATAAGCTTTAGCATATCCATTCGTTGGTAGGGTATGATTAGTGCCACTGGCATAATCACCCACACTTTCAGGAGAATAATTTCCAATAAATATCGACCCTGCATTTATTATTTTATTGGCTATATTTTCTGCATCACCACAGGCTATAATTAAATGTTCAGCAGCATATTCATTCACTATCTGTATAGCTGTTGAAATATCTTTAACGATAATTGCTTTGCTATTATTCAATGCTTTCATTGCTGCTTCTTTTCTGGGCAATGCATTTAATTGCTCATTGATCTGTTCCAGGCATAGTCTTGTTACTTCTTCCGATGTGCTTATTAATACTACCTGACTATCCGCACCGTGCTCTGCCTGCGATAATAGATCTGAAGCAATAAAGGAAGCATTGGCTGTTTCGTCAGCAAGAACGCATACTTCGCTTGGACCTGCCGGCATATCAATAGCCATTCCTTCCATTTGTACCAATTGCTTGGCGGCAGTGACATACCGATTTCCGGGTCCAAGTATTTTATATACAGATGGAATGGTTTTAGTTCCGTAAGTCATGGCCGCGATAGCTTGTGCGCCCCCGGTTTTATATATTTTTCTTATTCCTGTAAGTTGTGCGGCATAAAGTATGGCCGGATGTATTTTACCATCTTTATCTGATGGCGTGCAAATAATGATCTCTTTACAACCCGCCAGCCTTGCCGGAATTCCCAGCATTAAAACAGTAGAGAATAGGGGAGCAGTTCCTCCTGGAATATATAACCCTATCTTTTCAATCGGTAATGCTTTTCGCCAGCATTGAACTCCGGGCATAGTTTCTATGATCTCAGTTTCCTGGAACTGCTTTCCATGAAATAATTCAATGTTAGCCATTGCTTGCTGCATGGACAATCTTAATCTCGGATCAAGCAGTTCTTCCGCTTTATTGATCTCTTCTTCTGTTACCTGCAGATTCTTTAATTCAATGCCATCAAATTTCTTCGCATAATCTATTAATGCTTCATCGCCTTTCTCATGAACAGATCGTATAATTTCTTTCACAGCAGTTAATACATCCGCATTGTCATTATAGGGCCTTTGGAGCAATTTCCCCCATTCACTCTTTGCCGGATATTTAATTAATTGCATGTTTAAGAAATTAAATGATCATTTTTTCAATAGGTATAACTAGAATGCCCTGAGCACCTGCTTTCTTTAACTGTTCTATCTTTTCCCAGAATTCATTTTCATTTAGTACACTGTGCACAGAGCTCCATCCTGTTTCAGCAAGTGGTAGAACTGTTGGACTTTTCATTCCTGGTAAAAGACTTATTATTTTTTGCAGAGAGTCGTTCGGCGCATTAAGTAATACATATTTATTATTCTTTGCTTTTCTAACGGCACGAATGCGAAATAATAATTGATCAAGGATTTTCTGGTACTGTTCTTCCAGGTTTTCATTTTTTATTAATACGGCTTCACTTTTAAGGATCGTCTCTGCTTCTTTTAATCCGTTCATGAATAAAGTGGATCCGCTACTTACCAGGTCACATACAGCATCTGCAAGTCCTATGCTCGGCGCCAATTCAACTGAGCCACTGATTTCATGTATCTCTGCATTGATTTTATTTTCATCAAGGAACTTTTGGGTCAGCACCGGATAGCTGGTAGCTATTTTCTTTCCCTTCAGATAATTATTGTTTTTATAATCTTCGCTTTTACGAATGGCTATGGACAATCTGCAAGTACCAAAGCCAAGCGGTTCAACCACCTGGACCGATTTGTTTTTTTCAAGTAAAACGTTTTGTCCCACAATGCCAATATGTGCTACATTATCTTCCACATATTGCGGAATATCATCGTCTCTTAGAAAATAGACTTCAAGAGGAAAATTGTCAGCCACACTTTTCAGTTGATTATAGCCATTCTTAATGGCTACACCGCAATCCGTTAAAAGTTTAACAGAATCATCGTGTAATCTTCCGGATTTCTGAATAGCAACTTTAAGGTTCATATTAATAAATTAAAAAGGCTTACCTACGGTAAGCCTTCGTTATTTGGTGTACAAAAACACATCACAGGCCTACCATTGCTGGCAAGTATGAGTATGATGTGTATGTACTGATAAAATCATAAATGACTTGCAAAAATAAAGACCGGGACGGTTTAAACAAATTATTATTTCCAGCCCTGAACGATTATCATAATTTCTTGGCGTCTTCAAGGAATTTCGCCAGTCCTATATCTGTTAGCGGATGCTTTAAAAGGCCAAGTATGGAATCGAGTGGACAAGTACAAACATCAGCGCCTAATTCTGCAGCTTTTACAATATGGCCTGGATTGCGTATGGAAGCGGCAAGTATCTCTGTTTTATAACCTTGAACAGCAAATATTTGTGCTAATTGCTCAATTAGAAGCATTCCATCCCAACCAGTATCATCAATCCTTCCAATAAAAGGTGATACATAAGCGGCACCTGCTTTTGCTGCTAAAATAGCCTGGCCGGCACTAAAAATAAGAGTGCAATTAGTGCGGATTCCATTATCGGTGAACCATTTAATGGCTTTAACCCCATCTTTTATCATTGGTACTTTCACTACTATATTTGGGTGTATGGCCGCCAGCTTCTTACCTTCTTCTACGATGGTTTTAAATTCAGTGGTTAGCACTTCTGCGCTTATATCACCATTTACCATTTCGCAAATTGTCTTATAATGCTTATTGATTGCTTCCTGGCCTTTAATACCTTCCTTTGCCATTAAAGTAGGATTGGTGGTTACGCCATCCAATACTCCTAACTCATTAGCTTCCTTGATTTGAGACAGATTTGCCGTATCTAAAAAGAATTTCATATTCAAAATTTGTAGACAAATATAAGAAGAGCGTTAAGAATCGTGAATCGTCAAATGCAAAGCATTCGACGAGACCTTTAAAAATCAATTATCCACGAGTCAATCGTCAATCGTCAATTTCGTGAATCGGATATCGTGAATAAGTCAAAAGTTAAAAGTCAAAACCTAAAAGTGTTTAGCTCTGCCTTTTTCTTAATGGAAATTGTTTTATTAATTATTTATATTGATTATTAAAAGTGCATTAATTATTTTTGAAAAGGAATGTCCCAACCTGTAAATCAAACCGAGTTAAAGCATTCACCATTGACCATTCACCATTCACGATTCACGGTCTTGCAGCTAGCAGCTAGTAGCTAGTAACTTTCTCCCAATTCCCCACACCACATACTAAAAGCGTTCACACTCCTCATTAAAAGCGTTCATTATCTAACTATCACCTATTACATATTCATTAATCCTCCAACTATAACCCTATAAACATCCATTTCACACCTATCCTTTAACATTAAAATGCTAACCACCAAATATGGCATATCTATCTACATCCCTGCATAATTAAGTAACTCTCTTTC
>JBJMLT010000344.1:0-12909 GCA_045805165.1 Flavisolibacter sp. | reverse complement strand
TCAGGATCAGTACTCAAAAAATTGTTTGCAGAGAAATAATGGAAATGGCTCCAGCTTCAGCGACATTGCTTTATTAAGCGGAGTTTCCGCCACTGACTGGAGTTGGAGCCCACTGTTTGCTGATTTTGATAATGATGGGAATAAAGATCTGTTTATATCAAGCGGAATTGTAAAGCGACCGCTTGATCTGGATTTTGTAATGTTCTTCTCCAATACTAATAACAGGCAGGCTTATAATAATCCTGATAGTTATAATGAGCTCCTGGAAAAAATGCCTGATGGATTTTCTCATCCGTTTTTTTTCAGGGGAAATGGAGATTTGAATTTTAAGGATGTAAGTGATGATTGGGGAACGGGAAATATGAAAGGTTGTTACAATGGAGCTGCTTATGCTGACCTTGATAATGATGGCAAAATTGATATGGTCATCAATAGTCTCAATGCCCCTGCTCTTATATTAAAAAATAATGCACCACAAAAAAATTTCCTTTCTATTTCATTCAGGGGGAATGGTATGAATAAGACGGGCATTGGAACAAAAGCTTATGTATTTGTAGGTGGTAAAATTCAGTATCAGCAATTAATGCTTACCAGGGGCTTTATGTCGTCTTCAGATCCACGACTGCATTTTGGGTTAGACAGCGTCCATACCGTAGATAGTTTATTAGTTATATGGCCGGATCAAAAATATCAGGTACTTAAAAATATTGCTGTTAATAAACAATTGATTATAAAGCAGGATGATGCAGTACAGCAATTTAATTATTTGCAATATTTTCTAAAAAGGAAAAATGATTTTGAAGACATCTCTTCTCAAATAAATGTCAATTGGAAACATCAGGAAAATGATTTTAATGAATTTAATAACCAGTATTTAATCCCTCACCTTGAATCAACAAAAGGGCCAAAAATGGCAGTTGCAGATGTAAATAAGGATGGGTTGGATGATATTTTTATTTGCGGGGCAAAAGGACAGCCTGGTTGTTTATTAATTCAGACCCCTGAAGGAAAATTTCTGCGATCTGATACTGCTATCTTCGAAAAAAATAAATGGTGTGAAGGTGTCGACGCTGTTTTCTTTGATGCAAATAACGATGGCTTTCCTGATCTATACGTAGTTAGCGGAGGCGATGAATATGAAGATGGGAATCTGAATCTTTCAGATCATTTATATCTTAATAATGGGAAAGGGCATTTTTCAGAATTACCAAACGTTATACCGGAAATATTGAAAAATAAATCCTGCGTAGCAGTTTCAGATGTTAATAAGGATGGTTACGTGGATATTTTTGTAGGCGGTTTTACAAGCGCAGGAAAGCATGGTTATACTTCCCAGGCTTCTTATTTATTATTAAATGATGGAAAGGGAAAATTCAAACTGGCTGGGGATTCCATTTTTTCTTTGCAGGAACCCGGAATAGTCACATCTGCAACTTTTGCGGACATTAATAACGACGGATGGACGGATCTGATCGTTGCAGGAGAATGGATGGGAATAAAATCATTCATTAATCATCATGGAAAATTTCATCTTGCTGAAATTAATAATTCGACAGGGTTATGGCAGACTGTTTATGCAACAGATGTTAATGGTGATGGCTTAATAGATATCCTTGCCGGCAACTGGGGGCATAATTCAAAATTATATGCAGGGAAAGATGGTCCTTTAAAATTATACATAAAGGATTTTTTACGGAATGGATCTGTAGAACAGATAATGACATATTTCATCAATGGACAGGAATATCCATTCCTTGGAAAAGATCAGTTGGAACATGCTTTACCTTCTTTGAAAAAGGCACATTTGACCTATAATGAAGTAGCAGGGAAGAATGTTAATTATATGTTTGGAGAAATGCTTAAGGGCTATAAAGAACTAAAAGCAGAAACGCTTTCCTCCGCATGTTTTATAAATGATGGGAAAGGTAATTTTAAAAAGACGGATCTGCCTGAACAATTACAGCTTGCACCAATATCTGCTTTTACTTCTTTTTCTGATAATGGAACAATGGTATATTTAGCCGTTGGAAATTTTTATGGCGTACTTCCTTATGAAGGACGATATGATGCTTTGTCACCAACAATATTTTCTTTACATGATATTTATAAAGTGCTTTATGATCTCCCTTCGATAACAATAGAAGCAAGGGATGTGAAATGGATCCGGTATAAAAATAATGAACAGGTAATGGTTATTTCTGCAAATAATAGCGGTTTGATATTTTTGAAAAGGAACTAAATATTTACATGAACATCTCGATGGTTTTTTGACTTATTTCAATATGTTCAATTTCTTTGATATTCAGGTAATATAATAATCAATATCACATATTATATATATGTAATGATCTGATGTATTATTTGGAAATTACTCGTGCCCGGGACTGGAATCGAACCAGCACATTCTTGCGAACGGCAGATTTTGAGTCTGCTGCGTCTACCAATTCCGCCACCCGGGCAATAATGTGGGGTGCAAATATAGGAAAGATCATAAAAAGTTTACAAGTTAACATGTTAATGGGTAATTAGGAATCTAAGCGTGAAAGCCTCTGCTTCTCTTTTTCTCCGCGGTTAAAAACTATTTTTACACCATGTTTATCGGCTTAATAAAAGAAAACAAAATCCCTCACGATAATCGCGTCTCTTTCACCCCAGCTCAATGTAAATGGATCCAGCGCACATTTCCCGAAATCAAAATACAGGTCCAATCTTCCCCGCACCGTTGCTTCTCAGATCGCGAATATCACATGGCCGGTATTGAAGTAGTGAACGATATTAGCAAGTGCAACATACTTCTCGGCATAAAAGAAGTTCCGGTTAAAGATCTTATTCCAAATAAAACCTATCTATTCTTTTCCCACACCCGCAAAAAGCAACTCTTCAATCAGCCCCTCATGCATGCCATCGTTCAGAATAATATTACCCTTATCGATTACGAATGCCTGGAGCATGAGGATGGACAGCGCATTCTCGGTTTTGGTTTCTTCGCTGGCATCGTCGGTGCCCATAACGGTATGATGATCTATGGCGAACGTAGTAAAGCATATCATATGGACCGTGTGTATAAGCAGAAGGATTTTAAAGATCTCATTCATACCTATTTCGGACTAAGAATTCCGAATATTAAAATTGCCGTTACCGGCTCAGGCAGGGTAGCGCACGGCATCCTCGAGATCATGAACCTCATGGGCATTATCGAAGTAGAGAAGGATGAATTCATATCCCGCAATTTTTCCTATCCTGTTTATGTACAGCTTAAAGGCAATGATCTCTACGTCCATAAAAAGGAGAGGAGCTATAACCGCGAGCATTTTCACCTGCATCCCGATGAATATGAATGCACCTTTGATCAGTATATCCCTCATATCGATATTCTTATGAATGGCATCTTCTGGGATGTAAATATTCCCCGCCTCTTTCCTTCAAAACGGGTCACACAACCCAATTTCCGCATCCAGGTCATTGCAGATATTACAGATGATACCAATGGTTCCATTCCTATAAACTTTGGTGATCAGACCATCATGGATCCTGTATATGGAGTAGATAAGCAGACACTCAAAAAAACAACCCCATATCTTCCCGATTCTGTAGATGTAATTGCAGTAAGTAATTTACCGAACGAGCTTCCGCGAGATGCCTCTAAATATTTTGGTGAACAGTTAATTAAATACATTCTTCCCGATCTCATTAATGGCAATTCCCCCACCATTCAAAATGCAACCATTGTAAAAGACGGACAACTCACTCCCAAATTCTCCTATCTGCACGACTATGCATTCAAATCACTGTAAATACAAATAATTATAAATTCAAATAATAATCCTTCATCAACTCCTTAAACCTTTCATCTCCCACCCATATCCCTTCTTCCCTAACTTCACTATTCACTATTCTCTCTCCCTCTCCTTCTTCATTCAACATTCCTTGTTCAATATTCAATATTCCTCCCGCTTCTTCATTCACTATTCCTTGTTCAATATTCAATATTCTATCGGTTCCTTGTTCATTATTCAATATTCTTCCTCCTTCTTCATTCACTATTCCTTGTTCACTATTCAATATTCTCTCTCCTTCAATCATCAATCTTTTATTCGTTTCCGATAAATGCAGGACCAGCTTCTTCTTCAATATCATTTTCTTCTTCCTCATCAATCTTTCCATCTCCTTTTCTCTCTTCCCTGGAAGCAATAAATAAAATACACCATCATCCCGTAAATGTTTCCCGATAACATCAAACACCTGATCCAACTTCAATTGTTCACTATGATGCGCGGTATCTTTCGCAACCTTACCTGACCGTATCTCCTTTTCATAAAACGGAGGATTACACACTACAACGTCATATTTATATTCAGGATTAAAATTCAATATATCCTCATTCACAACCCGTATCCTTTCTCTCCACTGTGAAGCCTCCACATTTTCCTTTGCCTGCTCCGCTGCTTCCTTATCCACCTCTACCGCATCCACCAAAACATCATTTTTCTGGACCACCATCAATCCCAACAATCCCGTCCCACATCCAATATCTAGTATCCTTTTTTTTATTCCTTCTTCTAAGGATGGAATCTTTTCCAATACTTTCAATCGCTCCGATCTAAGTCTCCCCTTTAGGGGGACAGGGGGTATTGTTGACGATATCCAGGCCCCAAATAACACCCCATCCGTCGTCACCTTCATGGCGCAACGGTCATGATAAACCGTAAATTGCTTGAATTGGAAATAAGGATTACCCATGATCTTCCCAAACTGCCCTTGCACTGGCAGTTTCTCTAAGGTCGGCAAAGTCACCGTCAAGATATTTATAATATCCTGTCATGGCTATCATGGCAGCATTGTCAGTACAATATTCAAATTTGGGAATAAATCCTTTGTATCCGTATTGGTTGCACAATTCCAAAAAAGCTGTTCTCAATTCGCTGTTGGCAGAGACGCCACCTGCCAGGCAAACATCAGTAATTCCGGTCTGTAAAATAGCCCTCTTTAGTTTTTTTAATAATATCGTTACTATGCGGTGTTGTATAGAGGCGCAAAGGTCTGCCAGGTTCTTTTGTATAAATTCAGTATCTGCTTTCGTTTCCCTCTGAAGAAAATAAAGTATAGATGTTTTCAATCCGCTGAAGCTGAAGTTCAATCCTTCTATCTGTGGCTCGGCAAAGGAATATTTATTTGGGTTGCCCTGTTTGGCGTATTTGTCTATGAGCGGACCGCCAGGGTAGGGGAGCCCCAACAGCTTGGCCGATTTATCAAATGCTTCTCCGGCAGCATCATCTAATGTTTCTCCTATCACTTTCATTTTCGTTGCGCTCTCCGCCATTACAATCTGTGTATGTCCTCCACTCACTGTCAGGCATAAAAAGGGAAAAGAAGGTTTTGCCTCTCCAATCAGATTGGCCACCACATGTGCCTGCATATGATGTACTGCTATCAATGGCTTATTCATCCCAAGCGATAACGATTTGGCAAACTCACTGCCTACCAGTAATGATCCTATCAATCCGGGCGATTTAGTAAACGCCACCGCATCAATATCTGTAACAGCAATGCCTGCCTTTTTAATTGCAGTATCTACTACCGGAACAATATTCTGCATATGTGCCCTGCTCGCCAGCTCAGGCACCACCCCTCCATATTTTTCATGCACGGTCTGATTTGCAATCACATTAGACAATATATTCCCATCCCTGCAGACCGCTGCCCCCGTCTCATCACACGATGACTCAATTCCCAATATAACTATATCACCCAAACGAATCATTCAAATAATTAATAATTAATAATTCATATCCACTTTTCCTGATAATCCTTCAAATCGTTCAAAATCCTGGTTCACAATTCAGGATCTGATCGCAACAACAGGATCCATATTCGCAGCCCTTCTCGCTGGTATGATGCCGGCCAGCACACCCGCTCCTATACATATCAATACTGCCATTATCATAATTTCTGGCGACAAAAAAATAGGGAAATGCAAAAGCGCTGTAATGATCTTCGTTAATATAAATACAAGAAGCAATCCAATAAACCCTCCTATAATGCATAGAAAAGCCGATTCCAGTAAAAACTCGGTTAGTATAATATGCTTTTTTGCTCCAATAGCTTTCTTCAATCCAATCTGGCTTGTCCGTTCTTTCACGGTAACAAACATAATATTGGCCACGCCAAATATTCCAACTATAAAGGACAATGCGCCAATAGCCCATCCTCCTATATTCACACTTACAAATGCCTTGCTCAACGCTTCACTAAAATCATTAACATCATTCAATGAAAAATTATCTTCTTGTATAGGTTTTAGCTTTCGTACAGATCGCATAGCGCCCTTCAGTTCATCTTTTAATATTTTGCTGTTAATTCCTTCCTTGCCTTTAACAATTAATATAGGGTTCGACCTTTTTTCATCAATCATAGTTCTGGCATATTTATAATCCAGCACAACGCTCTTATCAAAATTCCAACCCCCGATCATTTGATTCCCCTGTTTCTTAATGATCCCTACAATGGTATTTTTTTTACCTTTGATACTAACCTGTTTTCCAACCCCTCTTTCAGCTTCTCCAAAAAGCTTCTCACTAATTTCATTCCCCATAACAATTGAGTTCGTTCCATACGTATAATCATACAAGCTCAAAGGCCTGCCATACTGTATTTCCAATGGCTGAATATCCGGGAATTCTTCAGTGATCCCATATACGATTGAATTTTCTATAGAATTATCGCCATAATCAACGGGAGAAAAACTCTGTAATAAAAAAGCCACATGTTCCGCTGTAGATGTTCGGTCTTTTATTTGTTGCACCTCATCGTATTTGGGTTCCGGGCGCTTCACATACTTCCACCATGGATAATCAGGTCCTCCTGAGTAATCCCATTTGTCAATATAGATCGTATTGGTGCCGAGTGATTTGATCTCTCTTTGAATATTTTGTTCCAGACTATTTACTGTTGCTAATACGCCAATAATGCAAAAAATACCAATAGTTACACCAAAGAGAGAAAGAAAGGTTCGCAGCTTGTTTTTCCTTAGCTCCTGCATCGCAATTTTAAAGCTGCTGATAGTGATCTCAATAAAACGGCGCATAAACAAAAGTACTTGAAATCAACCAGCATCCAGACTCCAGCCATCAGAATCCGCAATCGGCTAACGTTCAATTATGAATTTTGATAAAGTACATTGAATTTACTTTGTAATTCAAAGTACTTTTTATATTTTTATCTCTTCAATAATTTTTAGAATCTTAAATATTATTCAAATGGGGACAAAAGCATTCGGGGTTGTTACCTCCATATCAATGATATTAGCCATTACGGTTGCGGCACTCAGTATTATTGGTATTGCAATCACTGGCCTTTATCCGGGGATTATTGTGTTATTCTTAGTGGCTCTGATTCCAGTTGCTTCTAAGTTTTACGCTAAAAAAATTATTAATAAGTCGAATGATTTTCAGAGAAATTATTACACAATACTCACAATTATTAATTTGCTATCAATTTTAGTGGTGTTATGGATGACATTTGTAATCGTGCATGACCGTGTTCTTAATGACTGTTGTTGATTTTTAACATGGGGCACATTGAAAATTGTAAATCACAAACGACTTTCTGACTTGAAAAAATTCAAACTGAGTTACTTGCAAGTTCTTCAAGTTTATAAATTATTTCATTAATTTCACCTCCTCCACCAGAATATTTTACCTTTTAACTGCATTGGAATAATTTTTTATAATAGACACACAGGTTTAATTATATCATATGATTAAAAAGAACAGGATTTTAATTATTGACGATGATCCCGATATCCGTAGCCTTATGGATATCGCGCTAAAAAGAGAAGGCTACGTGGTAGAAACTGCCTCCAAAAAAGAAGAAGTAATGGAAAAGCTGGAGCAATTTCAACCTTCGGTCGTATTGTTGGATGTTTTATTATCTGGTTCCGATGGCCGCACTATTTGTAAAGAGATCAAGGAATCAGATCGGTCAAAGAATATAACCGTAATTATGGTTTCTGCCCATCCCGGCGCTGCCGATAATATAAGCAGCTACGGGGCTGATGATTTTATCGCAAAACCCTTCAACGTCAACGACGTTCTCACCAGGCTCAACGACATCTTCGAAAAAGTCTGATCCATTTAATAATAGCAATTCGAAACTAATAGCCCCACGATATCGGAGCTCCTGGAATTTGATCCGACTTGCTGTATACAACTGTCAATTCTCGACTTTTAACTTTTAACTTTTGGCTTTCTCCTTAGATACCCTAAAAAGCATCCATTTGCACTACCTTTGCACGCGCAAAAACTATTATAAACAACCATATAATTCAGTTGTCCTCTTTTGATATAAAATTGATGGATAACGTCTTACACCTAAGTTCTCCCTTTTGGAGGGCAGAAGGATTTCACAAATGAAATACAATACCGAAATAAAAAAACGCCGCACCTTCGCCATCATCTCCCACCCGGATGCCGGTAAGACAACCCTTACCGAGAAATTCCTCCTTTTTGGTGGCGCTATCCAGGTCGCTGGGGCCGTTAAAAGCAATAAGATAAAGAAGCATGCTACTTCAGACTTTATGGAAATTGAAAGGCAAAGAGGTATTTCTGTTGCAACTTCCGTCATGAGTTTTGAATACCAGAACACCCTTATCAACCTTCTCGATACCCCCGGTCACAAAGATTTCGCAGAAGATACCTTCCGTACGCTTACCGCTGTAGATAGTGTAATTCTCGTTGTGGACAGTGTAAATGGAGTTGAGGAGCAAACCCGTCGCCTCATGCAGGTCTGCCGTATGCGCAAAACGCCCGTTATTGTATTCATTAATAAACTGGACCGTGACGGTAAGAACCGCTTCGACCTCCTCGAGGAAATAGAAAAAGAACTATCTATTTCATTACACCCCATGACCTGGCCTATTAACAGTGGAAAGGATTTTAAAGGAGTATACGATCTTCATAATAAAAGCCTTCGACTCTTTTCCCCTAATACCAAAGCGGATGAAGATACCATTTCAATTACTGATCTAAAGTCTCCTGTTCTGGATGAAAAATTGGGTGAGCGGGATGCACATACCCTTAGAGAAGATGTTGAACTTTTAGAAGGCGTATACGGAGAACTTGATCCTCATACTTACATTAGTGGAGATGTAGCTCCCGTATTTTTCGGCAGTGCAATAAACAATTTCGGGGTAAAGGAAATGCTGGATACTTTTATCCGCATTGCTCCAACTCCGCGCAATCGCGAAACCAATAAGCGCTCCGTCGCGGTTAATGAAGACAAATTCAGTGGTTTCATTTTTAAGATCCACGCCAACCTAGATCCTAAGCATCGTGACAGGATCGCTTTTCTCCGTGTATGCTCAGGTCGCTTTGAACGCAATAAATATTTCCATCACGTTCGATTGGATAAAGATGTGCGGTTCAGCAATCCCTATTCTTTCATGGCCAGGGAAAAGAATGTAGTGGATGACGCCTATCCGGGTGATGTGGTCGGACTCTTCGACACAGGCAATTTTAAAATAGGCGATACGCTTACAGAAGGAGAGGAGTTCTATTTCACAGGCATTCCCTCTTTTTCTCCCGAGATATTCAAGGAAGTGGTTAACAAAGATCCGATGAAGACCAAGCAACTGGAAAAAGGATTGCTGCAATTAACTGATGAAGGCGTAGCCCAGCTATTCACTCAATTTGGCGGAAATAAAAAGATTATTGGTTGTGTAGGAGAGCTCCAGTTCGAAGTAATACAATACCGACTTTTACATGAATACGGAGCTTCAGTAGTGTTCAATACGCTACCTTTTTATAAGGCATGCTGGCTAACCAGTAAAGATCCAAAAAAGCTGGAAGAATTTATTCGTTTTAAATCGGGCAATATTGCTAACGATAAAGATGGCCATCTCGTTTATCTGGCACAAAGTGAATGGTTCCTCAATACCGAGCGAAATAACAATCCGGACATCGAATTCCACTTCACCTCCGAAATCCATAAATAACCTCATCGGTTAAAATGTAATCCATAACTCTCGGTGGTCAGAACATCTTTCCACTGCTGGATTATTTTTTTATAAGCTTCCCCTACAGGCATTAATTTTCTTTCAAGATCATATAGCCCTAATGCATTAACATGTCCATTATCCTCCCTTAAGGCTGTATCCCAATCTACCTGATGTGTCAGACTGTACCAGGTAAATCCCACAATAGGAACGCCATCCTGTTTTAAGCGGTGTACATTAGACCATTCTTTATAGAACCATTCTACAGATCGCGGTTCAGTAATATTGGTTTCTGTATGCATGATCGGAAGACGGTATCTGTTATAATACTGATGAGTAATGACATAATATCCAAAAATTTCTCCCGATGGTTCAGTACTTCCATTAGAATGGACCAAATGTTCATTCGTTAAATAATAATCATTGCCCATGATGCAACGTGCTGCAACCTGGTTGTCTTCAAACCAGTGATATTGCTCTCTACTCATTCCATTATCCAGTAAATATTCATACATATGTGCTCCTAATGGGAATCCATAAGTAAGATCAAGTGCAAGAAATCGCTTCTCATTTAGAAAATTAGCCACCTTCTGGGCTTCTGGTTTTACCGGATGATAATATTCAGATGATTCACTTTGAATAAATGTAGCTTCAGGTTGTATTTCCAGAATAGCTCTCATAGCGAGTATATTAGCTTTGCAAAGGTTGTTCAGCGCATTCACAAATGCCTTATCGCTTTTCATTCGTTCATTCCACCATCCGTATTGTGCAGAAAAGGTAGCGGCAATAAATATTTCATTTACTGGTGTATAAAATTGCAGATCGGGAAATCGTTTAGCAAAAGCCCGCGCGTATTCTTCAAAGTAATTGGGAAAATCAGGATTTTGAAAATTACCGATCCAGTCCGGAACTCCAAAATGACATAAGTCAACAATAGGTGTTATTTCAAGTTCTTTCAATTTTCCAAATGTCTCATCTGTGAATCCCCAATCATATTTACCCGGATTAATATTTGTTTTATAATAGGGCGGACCATAACGTAAAAAACAGATTCCAAGATCTTTAACAAGATCAAAATCCTCTTTCCAGTTTTTATAATGGCAGCACTTTTCCATTTCATCCACCCTTTTTATCGTTCCGTCTGCTAATTGAATAGTAGGGTAACTGTTTTCTATACCTGTAGAGAACATGAATTTTCCTTGGGATGCCATTTATTAAATTTTATAATATATCTAATCTTCCGCCATCTGCAACTAAAGTAGTGCCATTGATAAAGCTCGCATCATCAGATGCCATAAAGCAGATAGCGGCTGCTAATTCTTCCGGTTTTCCAATAGCTCCCGTAACTTTTTCTGCTCCATCCTTAACATTTGGATTATTCCAAAGCATAGGCGTATCAACCGCTCCCGGTGCAACACAATTTATTCGAATCTTTGGATAAGGATATTCCAGGCTTACTCCTCGTATAAAAGCTTCCATAGCGCCTTTGCTGCTTGCATAAGGGACTACATTTGCTGTAGTTTCGTGTGCATGCACCGAGCTTATATTTACAATAGCCCCTTTATTCATATGAGGAATGGAATATTTGCAAAAGAGAAACACAGAACGAAGATTAACTTTCATTACTGTATCCCATTCTTCACTGTTTAGGTCAATGATCTTTTTAAAGGTCATCATAGCTGCATTATTTACTAATACATCTATTTTACCCCAGGTATCCAATGCGAGCTGTACAGATGTTTTTATCTGATCTTCTATTCCAACATCACATAAGCTAAAGATTGCTGTCCCTTTATTTTTTTGAATGATATCAACGGTCTGCATTCCACCGTCCTTATTTCTGTCTATTACTAACACTTTCCCGCCTTCAGATGCAAAGCGCATCGCGGTAGCTCTTCCAATACCAGAGCCAGCGCCGGTAACAAGGCATACCTTATTTGTGAATCTCATCTAAGTTTTTCTCTGAAAGCTTCAAATCAAATGCCATTGATTTCCTACCAAAAAAACGTAACAATAAAAAATAGAAAGAAATACAAATCGTGAAACCACCCTTTTTTTATAAAGAAGAGTTGCTAAAAGAAAGAATCGTTCACTAAAACAAATCGTAAATCGTAATTTGTAAATTCAAAATTTCGGATGCACTCCCGTATAATTATGTGGCGTTATTGCTTTCAATTCCTTCTTCAACGTATTTGTTACCTGCAAAGAATCTATAAATTGATGTATGGTCGTTTGATCAATTTTCTTCTTTCCTCTGGTTAATTCCTTCAATGCTTCATAAGGATTTGGGAACTGCTCTCTCCTCAAAATAGTTTGTATAGCTTCGGCCACAACTGCCCAGTTATTATTTAGATCTTCATAGATCTTTTCATCATTCAGAACAACTTTATTGAATCCTTTCTCAAGCGATTTAAATGCAATGATCGTATGTGCAAATGGTACTCCTATATTTCTCAGCACTGTGGAATCAGTAAGGTCTCTTTGTAACCTTGACAAAGGAAGCTTCGCCGCAAGATGTTCAAATATTGCGTTGGCAAGTCCTAAATTACCCTCAGCATTTTCAAAATCGATCGGATTAACTTTATGAGGCATAGCCGAAGATCCAACCTCACCCTTTTTTATTTGCTGTTTAAAATAATCAAGCGATATATAAGACCACATATCACGCGAAAGATCAATAAGAATAGTATTGATCCTTCTTATACAGTCAAACGTAGCCGCTAGATTATCATAATGCTCAATCTGCGTAGTGAATTGTAATCGCTGCAATCCTAGAACATTCTCTACAAATTCATTGGCAAATTTGATCCAGTCTGTCCTCGGAAACGCTATATGGTGTGCATTAAAATTACCTGTTGCTCCACCAAATTTCGCATTGAAGGGTATATTGATCAACTGCTCCACCTGGTTCTCTATTC
>JBJMLT010000343.1:0-5711 GCA_045805165.1 Flavisolibacter sp. | reverse complement strand
TATTCTTTTCTCATAATTCTTTCCTTCAAAAATTCTATGTATATAAACGCCGGCCACATGTATCTGGTCCGGATCTAATTCTCCCGGTTTAACAAGATGTTCTACTTCCGCAATGGTTACTCTTCCGGCTTTGGCCATTGAGGTGGAAAAATTCCTTGTTGTCTTTCTAAAAACCAGGTTACCGGATGTATCACCTTTCCATGCTTTTACTAATGCGAAATCCGCTCCCAATGCATTTTCCATTAAATACTTCTTACCATTGAATTCTCTAACCTCTTTTCCTTCTCCGATTTCTGTTCCATAACCTGCCGGCGTAAAGAAAGCAGGAATGCCCATGCCTGCCATTTGTATTCTTGTAGCTAATGTGCCCTGAGGTACCAGGTCTACCAGCAATTCTCCTTGTAATAGTTGCCTTTCGAATTCGGCATTTTCTCCAACATAAGAACTGATCATTTTCTGTATCTGTCTCGTTTTTAAAAGAATGCCAAGTCCGAAATCGTCCAAACCGGCGTTGTTTGAAATACAAGTAAGTTGTTTAATTTCTTTTTGTTTAAGTGCTTCAATACAGTTTTCCGGAATTCCGCACAAGCCAAATCCACCAAGCATAATGGTGGCTCCATCTTCTATATCAAAAATAGCTTCTCTAGCATTTTTAAATACTTTATTCATGCAGGCAAAAATACTGGTAAATGTAGTATTTGTGGTATTGGTAGTATTAGTAGTATTTGTAGTATTGATGACGGTTGCAAATTCTTAAACTTATTTTTTATTGAAAATAATAATATCTATTTACTCCAATTTTCTTCTATCAGCACTAATACTACTATTACCACCAATACTACTAATACCACTAACCCTACAACCACTTATTACCACAAATACCACCATACCACCAATACCACCAATACCACCAATACCACTATTTATCAAACTGCCGCATTCCTCCTTTACCCAAAGTATCTGAATAATTTCTTTTCATCGATTTATCATTATACCTCTGAATAGAATCCAAAATGGGTTTCAGAAGATCAGGATGGCCATCATAGTAATCCATGCTTCTGCGAAAATCTTCTTTTGTTATATGATGTACCTGGTAAACTGTTTTGTAAAGCTGTTCGTGTTTCCCGATTCCTGACCAGGTGCTGTCCTTTATTCTGTAATAATTAGCCAGTTCATCTGCTTTCATTACATCCCAGAGAACATAAATCATTTTGGTGGGAGGAATAATATTTTTCGGGATCTGTTCTTTCGAATTGCAGCTAATAATAGATCCGATGAATGCAACCAGCACAATATATTTATTCATCGTAATTCTTTATATGCATTTGCATTCGTAAGATCTAATCGGATCAACAGGTCCCTGGCTCTGTTTTTCATATCTGCATCTGCTTTACTGAATATTTGTACCAGCTCTGTATTCTTTCCCTGAAAGAATACCTGGATGATCATTGAATTTGGATTTTCACTATTTACAGTGTTGATATAATTTAATGCATTTAATACGCCCATTCTTGCATCTGCATCATTCTCATAAAAATGATCCATTCCTGTTCTGTAATACGCATATATAGCATCGTGAATTAATGTAAACCGATTATCTACTAACCCCTGAATTAATCTGTAGCGGTTCCTTTGCCCGTCAAATGTTTTCCAGCCAGTGATCTCACTTGCTTCCGGTGCATTATTTACAATAAACTGGGCTTTTTGAAAATAAGGATCTCCGCCTCTGGGTGCAAACGAATCATAGTCAAATCCTAAGATCAGGTTCGCGTAATAGGCCAGCACCGCAGTGATGTTCGCTGCCAGAGGATCATTCCCCTGTATTCTGTTTTCATTGAATTCTATAGGTTGGAACTCTACGTATTTAAATTCAAAATCAGGATCCTGAAAGTTAATGATAGGTGATTCGTATGTTGAATTGTAAATAGGACGGGCGGCCTGTAACGTCAATGTAGATTTAAATACATTGTTCCCTGAGTATTCATCAATGTTCAAAAGGAAATTGCATTTGATCTTTTCCTGTGTCTGAAAAGTATTATTTGTCCACTTTCTGTTATTTAGAAATGTATTGATACTCGATTGTAAAGTTTGAAATACCTTCTTATCTACCTGCGAACCAACCTTAGAGGATACAATGGTAAATTTTGCCTGCAATTCCTGAGAACTGGCTTTTACATAGGTAGTCAATACAAGTAATAAGGTAAAAAAGATCTTCATTTACATCAATTCATTTATAGCATCAATAATATCTTTTGATAGAGCAGCTTTTGATTTCAATCCCATTTTTTTGATCTGACCGTTTTTGTAATATATAGTTACTTTATTCGTATTATAGCCAAAAGCAGCGCCCGCGTCATTCATTGAATTCAAAATGATCGCATCAGCATTTTTATCCTTTAATTTTTTCTTCGCATTCTCTTCTTCATTATTGGTTTCCAAAGCAAATCCTACCAGCACCTGACCATCTGTTTTTACTTTTCCCAGGTTCGCTAAAATATCATCTGTTTTTTTCAATGTCATAGTTAGCGTTCCTTCTTTCTTCTTTATTTTTTCATCTGATACTACTTCAGGACTATAATCGGCAACTGCTGCCGCCATAAATGCTATATCATAATTCTTTGCATTGGCCATGCAGCTTTCCTGCATTTCCCTGGCAGTAGTTACTTTTATCAGTTTTATGTTCTTATGTAGTGCGCTCATAGATACCGGACCACTTATTAATAAAACATCTGCTCCTCTTCTTGCTAATTCTTCAGCCAAAGCATAACCCATTTTGCCGGAAGAATGATTACTTATAAAACGAACTGGGTCTAATGCTTCGTATGTAGGACCAGCGGTTACTAAAGCTTTTTTGCCTTTTAGCTGGTTCGCATTCATTAAAAATTCACTAATGCTGGTCACTATTTCTTCAGGTTCCGCCATTCTGCCTTCACCTGTTAAGCCGCTGGCTAATTCACCATGTCCAACTTGTAAAACAGTGCAGCCATTCTTTTCAATTTTCTGAATATTCTCTTTTGTTGAAGGGTGAAGCCACATATCTTCATCCATAGCTGGTGCTACCATTACAGGACAGATAGCAGATAAATAAACCGCAAGTAGCAAATTATCGCATTGGCCGGTAGCCATTTTTGCAAGTGTATTACAACTTAGTGGCGCAATTACCATCAAATCGGCCCACCTTCCCAGTTCTACATGGTTAGCCCATTCGCTCTCATTAAAAAGCTCTGTAAGAACCGGATGCTTCGAAAGTGTTGATAGAGTAAGTTTAGTAACAAAATCTTTGCTGGAAGGTGTCATTATCACCTTAACTTCTGCACCGGCTTTAATTAACAGGCGAACGATCAGGGGACATTTGTAAGCCGCAATACTGCCTGTTATGGCTAAAACTATTTTCTTTCCTGCCAGCATGGTGGTGCTAAAATAACTATTTAAAAAGAAAAGAGGTTCCCCTTAAGGCGAACCGCTTCTTTAAAAACTTTAAATGAGATGTTATTGAAACAGATCATCTTCATTCTTACGATGATACACCTTACCATCCATAAATTCCTGAGTGGCAAGTAAGGCTGGATTTGGCATGCGTTCGTAAGCTCTAGAAATTTCAATCTGCTCTTTATTTTCATGAATTTCTTCAAGAGAATCGGTATGACTGGCAAATTCTTCCAGTTTATTATGCAATTCTTCCTTTACCGAAATATTGATCTGGTTAGCCCTTTTTGCTACTACAGCAATGGATTCATACAGATTACCCGTTTTAGTTTTTATCTCATTCAGATCACGGGTTTCAATATTATTGGAAGTGCTGGTACTAAGTTGACGTCTTAGCAGGCTCATTTGTATAAATTTTTATATTGTTTTGAGATTTATTTAAATATTGTTCTACTTCTTTAGCTAACGGACTTTGAGGAAAGCGATCCATAAAGTCATTACATTCCTGAACCACTTTTTCATACCGCTCCGCCTTTTTGTCTTCTACGCTCAGATCTGCAAATTTAAAATAAGCTTTAATTGCCATTAATTTATATTCATCTCCTTTGGCAGACTCAGGATAGGTATTCAATAATCCATTATAGGCTACCCCGGCGGCACGGAATTGACCAATATCGAAATACAATTTAGCGGCATTTTGCTCCTTTATTTCAAGTTTGGCTCTGCAAACGTCTATGATCGCCGAAGCTTCTTTATTTCTTGCTGAACCAGGATGAGTATTAATGAATGTTTGCATCATACCCATAGCCTTCAATGTATTGGTTTGATCCAGCGAAGGCTTTGGCGATTGCTTATAATAGCTGTATGCCCTCATGTAATCCACTTCTTCAGCCCTAGAACTGTTTGGATAGATCTCAAGGAATGTTTTAAACAGGTTTTCTGCATTCAGATAATCTCTTTGATAAAATGCGGTATAAGCATATTTATAGTAAATATCTTCAAATTCAGGGGTCCCTCTGTAATACGGCATTATATCCTCGTAAATCTGTTGGGCGTAATTATATTTTTTCTTCGCATAGAACTGTTCGGCCATGCGAAGCTTATAATCATGATCTTTACTTTTCATGATCTTATTGATACCATTACAGCTAAGCAGGAAAATACAGAAAAATAATGCTGGGAAAAATTTCATAAAGGCTGGCAAAGTTAATTCAGAATAAGCAAATATTCCTGAAATATTGTATATCCACGGAAACACGCTAGTTAAGGTTTTTATAATTAACCTAATAAAAAACCCTCCTGACCGGAGGGTTTTGAATGTATTTTCAAGTTATTTCCTTATTTTTTTCTGCCTCTGCTCAGGTTTGGATGAGGAGCAGGTACAGTCGTTTGGCCTTGTTCGTCAGCAGCAGCAGCACGCATGTCAATGGTGTTGCAATCGCCACCACCCTGGCCATAATTGAATATCAGGCGATCCTGGTTGATTCCTTCTTTCTCAACGAGATAGTTAATAACTGCATTTACTCTATCCCAGCTTCTTTGTTGTTCAGCTTTTGTTGAAGCGCAATATCCGGTAACAACTATGCGGCACTCAGGACTGTTCCTTAAGCGTGCTGCAACTGAAGCAAGAAGACCTTTTGCATCATTGCTTAAGCTATAGCTATTTCCAGTGAATGTAACACTTGGTAAAGCACCTAAAGTAGTAGCACATTCGTTCGCTCCTTTCTTAATGTATTTATCGAAGCATGTAGAATCAGGACATGGGCATTTACCAACACCATCAGCGTCAACTGGCTGGCAATAAGTTGGAGTGATCTTTTCTTTATCACGGCAATCAGGAACTCCATCTCCATCTGTATCAAGACTAACACCATGAGTGTCAACAGGGCAACCGGCTGGGGTCATCTCCTGGTCGAACTGGTCGGTAACTCCATCACCATCAGCATCTGGTAATACTGGTTTTGGCAATATCATCAGGCGAGGCTTGCGGATTTCCTGGTAAGCGTAATCCAATGGATTGAGCCACCATAAAGGTTGAACAGATTTTGAACCCAGATTAATATTAATTCCTATGGAAGCAAAATTGTAAGCATCGTAATCGCTGGTCAGAACTGGAGAGCCATTAATTTGCTCTGCCCATTGCTGACCATCTAACAGGTCGTCTTTAGTTACAGTCCACTTATCTTCTATGGCAAGATTGATCTTATTGCTCAATTTAAACGCCATGCCAAGGCCTATATTTCCAACAACCTTGAAAGTTTGCCCAAATAATTTTGGTCTGCGGT
>JBJMLT010000342.1:0-6849 GCA_045805165.1 Flavisolibacter sp. | reverse complement strand
CCAATATGATTTAAATACTAAACATAGCATGGCCATTAGTATTAAATGCTAATAAATTAAATAAGTAAGTGGATATAACAACAAATTAATTAAATAATTAATGTATCTATTATTTGTAAAATTCTATATGGGATTATTACAAAAAATTAAATAATATAAAATTTACCGCTAGAAAAGATAGATTTTATAAGTTATACCCATTATAATTCACATTATAAAAAATAATATTTATTTAATTATTATAAATTCCTATTTTTGTTTTGTTCCTTATTCGAAGAGACAATTCGATACGAGTATTTTAAAAGGTATTGCTTGCAGGCTGGATTCACATCCGGTTCATAGCGATACCTTTTTAAATAAACAGACCTCTGAAGTCCGCTACCATAACTAATGAGAACTAAATAACTGAAACTCAAAACATAATGGTAGCATTATTATAAACAATTATAAAACAATAAAATATGGCAACCGCTAAATTGGAGTACATATGGCTGGATGGATATCAACCCATTCAAAGCCTTCGCAGTAAAACCAAAATTGTAAAAAACTTTTCAGGTAATCTTGAAGATTGCCCTCTTTGGTGCTTTGATGGTTCATCCACTGAGCAGGCTCCGGGCGGATCATCCGACTGCTTATTAGACCCGGTATTTCTGGTTAAGGACCCTCAACGTAAAAATGCCTTCCTGGTAATGTGTGAAGTATTGAATCCGGATGGCAGTCCTCATATAAGTAATGGAAGAGCATTAATTGAAGATGATGACAATGATTACTGGTTTGGCTTTGAGCAGGAATATTTCTTATGGAATCCGGAAACAGATAAGCCTTTAGGATTCCCTGAGGGAGGCTTCCCAAGGCCGCAGGGACCTTATTATTGTTCTGTTGGTGCAAAGAATGCTTACGGCCGTGCTTTGGTAGAAGAACATCTTGATGCATGTCTTGACGCCGGATTAAATGTAGAAGGAATTAATGCTGAAGTGGCAACCGGACAATGGGAGTTCCAAATATTTGCAAAAGGTGCAAAAGAAGCAGGTGACCAGGTTTGGATCGCCCGATATTTACTTGAAAGAATAGGTGAAAAATATGGCATCTCTATCAACTGGCATTGCAAACCGCTGGGAAATCTTGATTGGAACGGAAGCGGCATGCACGCTAATTTCTCTAACTCTGTATTAAGAACTTGCGGTAGCCGAGAAGTATTTGAGCAGATCTGTGAATCTTTCCGTCCACATATTAACGAACACATTGAAGTTTATGGTCCGGATAACCATTTAAGATTAACAGGCAAGCATGAAACTGCCGCAATTAATGAATTTAAATATGGAATATCTGACCGCGGCGCTTCTATCCGCATTCCAATAGGCTCGGTAGAAAGGGGCTGGAAAGGATGGCTTGAAGATCGTCGTCCAAATAGTGCTGCAGATCCTTACAAGGTAGCTGCGCGAATAATTAAAACAGTTAAATCGGCAGATGTTGTTATAAATGAAGAACAAATGCAGGTAGCCTGATTAGCAGAACACTTAAAAAACAATCCGGGTATGGTATTCCATTACCCGGATTTTTATTTACTATATAAAGAGGGCAGTATTCGAAAGCATTATTTAAAAGGTATTGTTAGTTCATTTACATTCCATCCTCCCACTTTAATTATTGGATTTACTGAATGTAGATTTTTTGGAATCGCAACCTCAACATCTAAAGAAGCATGCGGAGCCAATGTAAAATAATCAGATGACCAGAATACAGGCCTTAACCCGTCTCCATTTTCATTTATTTGCGGTTGAATAAAAAATGCAACAATATCTGAAACATTGGTAAAGTGAAATCTATATTTTATCTGACTATCCACCATTACTTTACTTTTCAACTGTACCTGTACATTCGCCTTTTTCAAAGAGGACAGGTTTTTAAAATCATGTAAAGGAGCAAACCAGTAAGCATTATGAGAAATTAATTTATTAGCTGCATTTTTCAGATCCAATATTACAAATGAGATCCCTTCTGATTGACCGAGAACAGATCTTAAAGAAATTGTTTCTTTAACTTCTGTTGTATCCAGATTAATTTTAGATGTTTTCATTAAAACTGACTTGCCATTCATATCATAAACAGATGCTACTACCAGTAGATCATTAAATGTTTTATAGCTGCGGTTAATTACAGCCACTGTTGAATCATCAAGATTCAATTGCACATGTAATGGTTCGCAAGCATTTTGCATAAAATAATAACCGGCATTTGGCTCTAAATACCAATCATAGATCTGCCAGATAACACTTGGAAGAGCCGCATTCAATTTCCATAACATGACGCCACCGTTTTGATTTAACTTATGACCAGCAGCTTCAAAAATTCCCTGGTAACCAACAGCATTCATTAACTGCATTTTTTGAGAGAAGTCCTGCAGGTCATGCGGCTGTCCATATCTGGTTACCATTTCTTTATAATACAGATCATATTTCCCGTTTCCTGAACAAGCATCGTGATATCCCCATGAATTATTAAAGGGATAAGGCAGGGTTGTATCCCAGGTAAGGTTAGGAATTATTTTAAGCAATGTTGAATAAGGCGGTTGAGAAGGTAAGCCCGTTTCATCTTTAAATACCCAATCTCTTCCCTGATCTACAAACCTGTAATAATCTGCAGGATCTCTCCATGTGTATGGTCCTCCACTGTAAACACCTGATGGATTATTATCAGGCCATGAACCTTCCCATCCGGAAGGAAGCTTTGCAAATCCTGAAGAGCTCGGAATAAAAGGACGTGTACCATCTAATAGGGAAATATTTGTTCTCATAGCATCATACAATTCCTTTCTTGCATGTCCTTCATTTCCGCCTGTCCAAACCAATAATGATGGATGATTTCTTATTCGGAGAATAGTGCTAATAACATTTCTTACAAATATATTTCCCTGTAATGGCCAATCTGGTGATCCTTTAAATTCACCTTGCGTATCTCCTGTAACCCAGAAGTCCTCCCAAACCATCAAACCATATTTATCAGCTATTTCAAAAAAGATATCCGGAGGAGCAATTCCACCACCCCAGATACGGACAAGATTTACATTAGCATTTTTGCATAAAAGCAATTCGTGGTCGAAACGAATTGAATCCCTGTTCAGCATCATATCCGGTACCCATGCACCACCTACTAAATGAACACGCTTTCCATTTACAAAAAACTCACGCCGAAAAAAACCATTAACATTTGTAGCATTAGAGCTAACGGTGCGAATGCCAAATACTAAACTGGTATCATCCAGAATTTTTCCATTCGCTGAATAAGATAACTTGATCTTGTACAAATTTGCTTTACCATATCCATTCGGCCACCATAAATGGGGAGAATGTATCTGAAGTTGTTTTAATTGTTGCGTAGATAGATCAATTTCTTTTTCTGAAGACCCTGATATTGCAACCTGTTTGCTAAAACTTATTTGTGAACCTGTAAAATTCTCTGGTGCGATAGAAATTTTTAACTGGCCGGTGGTAGTATTACTGTTATGATTAAATAATTTAAGCTTCAGAGAAAGATCAGCAATTGAAGTATTGGGTAATCTGGGCAGATCTGTTTTTACCTGTACCTGTCCTATTGTAATATTTCCGGTAGTTCGCAAATAAACAGGTTGCCATATTCCCATATTTCTATCACGAACCGGCGGCATCCAATCCCAACCAACAGAACACAACATCGTTACATTTTTACCAATATCACCGGTTGGGCCACCATTAGGATAAAAATCACCCAGGGCATTTAATTGTTCTGTAGAAGGAAGGCCAGGATAATCTAATGGATAGATCTTTACGGCAAGAATATTTTGACTGCCCGGATTTACAACCTTCGTTACATCGAGACTGTACTCTGCAAACATGCCAGCCATTTGAGAAGAATCAGCGATCTGATGTCCGTTAACCCAAACATCTGCACGGTAATTGATACCTTTGAAAATTAATTGAAATGTTTTTCCTGCATCTGTTGCAGGTATTTGAAAAGAAGTACGGTACCAGTAAGGTTTTTTCCATGGATTGGGTTCATTAGCCAGGTAACTGTATTGTTCCAGATTATAACGATGATTAAAACTATCAGAGGCATCAGGAATGAGCATATTGTTTAATCCTGAATAAGGATCAGGATAAACATGATTAGCTACTAATGTGGTGAGAACAGTTCCTGGCACCTTAGCGGGAAACCAATAGGAATTTGAATGATAACCTGCAGAGGAAAGTATTTCAGGAGAAGTATTTATAAGAGAAGAACTGAGAAGTTTAAAATCATTCAATCTTATCTGATTAATACTGCCTGTTTGACAATTCGCCAAAATTGAAACCATCAGCATTAAAAAAAAGGTAGAATACTTCATGCAGCTCCGTTTTAAAAATTGAAATAATATCAGTTCATTGATTGTCTTCCAGGAATTCAATTGCATTAACTAAATATACCAATGGCGCATTCCAGTTAATAGCTACTTCATTGCTTGCATAGGCACAATCGCTATCAGAATAAGATAATTCTGGCTCTTTGGACGGATATGGACATTTATCCTGCTGGCCTGGATTTGGTCCTCCAGCCATTAGACCAGGTACAGGCTCTGCAATTCCATCAGCAACGGAAGGCCTGTGATGAGGATGCATTGTTGATCTACTTCCAAATCCAGTAACGAAACAATAACCCGTGGCATTCCTTCCTAAAATATAATCCAGGTTACCAAGAGCACCATCCAGGTATTTAGGGTCCTTTTTTATGAGCCATGCATTTAATAACACAATACCTTCATTTGCTGCAACAGCATTGCTGCCCCAAATAAAATCACGTATGGATTGTCCCATAACAACTCCAAATGCATTATTCTTTGCATTTAGAATATAATTATCAGCAAGATTTATTATAGTATCCTGCATGGAATTGATCATTGGCCCTAATTCCGGAAAATTATTTTTGAATCGTATAAAAGAATAATAGGCCAGCATAGTAACATTGCTCCAGGAAGGCAGCCCTGCCTTTTCCTGAATATTATTCTTCACCAGCTCCAAATAATCAGTCTCTTTTGTAGTTATGAACAATTCTGACGCTGCCCATAAAAATTCATCATTGAATTTCTGATCTCCATAGTCTCCTGTCGTAATTGGTGGCTTATAAAGATTGTTCAATTCTCTTTGGTTATAAATAACTGCATTATTCTTGAATGCCCATTGCCATGCTTTTTCCGCGGCGATGAGGCAACTATCCGATAGGCCGGGTAACTGTTTATTAAAAGAGCGAAATATACGTGCTGCCTGAGCCAATACGGCAACAAAATCCAATGTGGCTGCAGTAGATTTTTGAACTACATATCTTGGCTTGGTTGCCTTATCCGGCATGATCATAGCATCGAAGGAGGCATTGGTGCATTTATGATAGACACCTCCATCATTTGGATCCTGCATTGTTAGCATCCATCTTAGATTATATAAAGCTTCATCAAGAATATCCGGTATTTCATTCTTGCTTTCAGGAATAGATATAGATAATTTTTTAAAATAAGAGGGGAAGTCTTCATAAGCAGAAAACAAGGTTCCCATTGTTATACCTGAGTTCACGATATATTTATTATAGTCACCGGCATCATACCAGCCTCCCGGAGAAAAAATTATGGAACCTTCAGGTCTTTTTTCAGTTGCCGCTGAAGGATGAATGAATACAATTGTATCAGGATGACCTTCCGGCCGGGCCCATTTTCCGGCAAATCTTTCTTCCAAAGGCATGCTCATTCTCTGAAAATAAAATCCTTTAATGGTTCCCTTTGCCACTTCCTTTAAGACAGATTTACTGATATTAAAGAAATAAGAATATCCTACAGAAGGAACGTAGATAAAAAATTTACCTGATTTGTGAAAGGGAGTAAAATCTGCCAGAGCGGCTATTGTAGAAGAATATTTAGATAGCCGTGGCGTAGTAAGAACTCCTCTATATACAGTATCTTTTTTTCTGACTGATACTACATAAAATCGATTATCAGAAACAGGAGCGGTAACTACCGCTATTTTTATACCTTTCGGATAGAAGCCTACCTGGTTCAACTGAATGCCCTGGGAGGGCTGGGCAAAAGATTGAAAACTGAAATAAATTAAATTAAAAAGAATATAGAAAGTTATCTGTTTAATTTGCTTCATGAAAAGACAAAAAAAGAATTGGAAAAATAGTTAACAGACTCTGACGAATTTAATTTAAAATGAAGAATCTATTTCTATTTATTTTGGGAATGAGCCTTATTACTGCTCTAAGAGCTCAATTACCAGTACGATTCGAGCCACTGCATCATAATGTATTGGAAAATTCGTATGTAAGGCTTTTAGATGTTCGAATACCTCCTCATGATACTTCACAGATCCATATACATGAAACTCCTTCCATATTTGTTATTATAGACAATGTGAAAACAGGATCTCAGATAATTAAAGAAGGAAATAATCCTGCAGGAAATGCTGTTTATAACAGGATCTGGTTTGATGGCTTTACTCAGGGTCCGAGAATTCACAGAGTATGGAACAGTGATACTTCTTTATTCCATGTGATGGATATTGAATTACTTCATAAAGATCCAGTTGAAGTCGATCCTTTATTGCCTGATACAAGCCTGGAATTATTATTTAATCAAAAGCTTGCGAATGGATATTTATTGGTGTTAAATGAAAATAAACAAAGAGAAATAACAAAAAGAAAAACTCCTTTATTACTTATAGTGCTGGACAATACATATGGCCATTTATCAGTTAATGGAAGAAAACTCAATAAAGGTGATTTTATTTTCTTTGAGGAGAATTCTGATATCAAAATTGTTAATTATGGTGCACATCCTATCAGATTCGGACT
>JBJMLT010000341.1:0-6302 GCA_045805165.1 Flavisolibacter sp. | reverse complement strand
CATCTTTTACAAAAATATTGCATACCCATGAATTAGATTCTTTACGGTATATTCTTCGAAAAAAGTTATTAAATGAATAATTGTATTTCAATATTCTGTAGTTCAGTGAATCACCGATTTCAATATTCGGATAATTCGTAGATGATATTTCATCTATTCCTTTTAAAGTATAAATATTTACATCTTTAAAATATTTTGGTTTTTTAGAATTATCCTTATTTGAACTATTGCAATTAATAGAAATTAACATTATTAATAAAATTCGAAATTTCATGATATAGTTATTATTTATTTACACTAGGCCAGACTACTTTTGATCGAAAATAAAATGGATCGTTTATTTAATATATTTTACCTAATAATATTAAACTTAATGTTGGAAAGATCTAAACCAGAAAGTAAAGATGATTGTTTGGATTTCCAAAAACTTGGATTTAATTCAAATGATGAATATGGGATAAAAATTCTTCCGGAATATCCTGTACGCCATTGTCCGGTTTTTGAAAAATTTGAGGAGCAAAATATGCCATTAATTGGGGTTATATAAAACGTTATTAACTCCTTACCTTTCCTTAAAACCCAATTTTTGGTAATCTGTTGTACTTTTTTTCTTTTTGAACGAATTATTTTTTCTAAAGTTTTAGTTTCTTTATAATACTCATTTCCAATATAATAAACACTATCTGCTTTTGTCAAAGAAAAAGGGTCGATATCGATTCCTTTACAGCAATTTTCAAAATTAGATTTTGAAAAATCAAAGAGAAGGGGATAAAATAAACTATTGAAAACTTTAATTGAATCACTTTCTATAATCCAATAATAGTTAAAAATTCCTTCAAACCCTCTGCTAAATGAATCTTCCACAGTTATAATAACGTAGCTTCTTCTCTCAAGTTTTTGACTAATTGCATTATTAATTAATATTACAAAAAATAGTAATAAGAAATATAATTTACTTTTTATCATATGCTTTTTTCAAGATTTCATCAACTTCTGATGATGATATTTGTTCTGGGGGACTAGCTAAAATTCCCCCACTTAGGTATCCATTATCAACTAAACCTAAAGTATGAGAAACTTCGTGTGCAGTAGTACCTGCGGGGGCGCCGAAATTAACTCGCATAATTCGTCCTGAGGTAGTATTTCCTTGATCTCCTCCCCTGGCATCATCGTTTGTAAGTACTGCAGCCGGTGCAAGCTCATCGATTGAATGGTCAAATTGAGAAACTGCTTTTATTCCATTGTCATCAGAGATTTTTTTGTATGCTGCTTCTATTTGTTTTTCATTCAATCCTGTTTTATCAATATCTGGGACTGCTGTTACATTAAATCTAAATTCTGTCGTGTTTCCCTTAGAATCGGTAGTTCCTTTTCCATCTGAACCATTATAAAATGTATTCAATTCAGCTCTAATATTAGCAACTCTGTCGGCATTTCTTGCTTCAATTCTAGCATTTTGTCTTTCAATCTTTGCAATTTGCTTTTGGGATGCACCATTAGCAATTTCCTTTTTTCTTTCAATTAATATCACCACATTTTTTTCAAGGATCTGTTTACTATTTCCATTAAACATTTCTATGAATTTAACTCCTTCTAGCCCGTCAATTTCCTTCAACCAAATTGGATTATTGCTACAGAATTGATAAGGGCTCATGTATACAAATTTATCTGATAATCTATCTTGATTAAAAAAACGGCCTATTTGCATATCATGAAAACGAAATTTAAAATCATATTCTTCCAATCCGCTTCCATCCGAAAACTCTCCACTTTGTTGTTCTTTTCCATTATACTTATACTTATTATTTGGCGTCCCAAAATTCAATGCCTTACTACTAATTCCCTGCATCGTCAATCCAAAAGGATAATAATCAGTCTGTTCTAAAATTGGTCCTCTAATATGCGTCACCTGCAAATTATCAAAGAACACATCCTGTCCAGGTGTCTGGTTACTTACATAAACGTATAAATATCCATTTTTATTAATCGGTATTCCATTTTGCATTAATGGACTTACCGTAGTACCATTAGCTGGTCCTACCTGAATATATCCACTTGAAGATGCTACATATTTAAATTGTTCGTCGAATAACACCCAATTAAGATACGCTTTAGGATTTGAACTTGTATACGCTTCACTATTTAGGAAATATCCTGCATTATTTGAAAAAGAAGTACTGGATGATAATTGAGTTGATGTTGCATGCGAACCTAGTATTCCTCCCAGACTGGTAGCCAGTGCATTCACTAATTCATTTAATGGATTTGGCGATGGGTATGAAGTTGTTCCTGACGAATACCAATAACTTACACGGACATTGAATTGATCTCCTGCCATTACTTTAAGAGCTATAGCCGGCCCAATTTTATTTCCACTTCCATTTACCTTAGCTACATATTGATTAGGATTGGAATAGGAGTTATCTAAAGGATAACCACTGATACCAGATACAAGAGAACGGGTTGCAGGTATATTACTATATAGTAAAGTATCCACTGCATCATTCACTGATTCCATTGTGGCTGCCGGATATAGATCTGTTTTTGCATCTTCTGTAAGCATCATCCTTACATTTCCCAAATGATCTTTCAGGAAATAATCATATACCAGTTTGGAACTATCAGTGCGCCAACGTATCCTACCTTCTTCCTGAGGCAAAAACTGTAACGTATCATTTACAAAATTACCCAGCATGTATAGGGTGGTGGTCGTCTTTATAGGACTAACCGTACTATCCGTCGTTACTTTCGAAAGTTTATTTCCTCCGGCATCATAAGTATACGTAATAATACCCTTGCCTTTTACTTTTATAGTTTGTGGTAGATTTAAGTAATTATAGGTTATTGATCCTGCCTGTAAATCTTTATTGAGGTCTTGTGATAAATTGCCATTGCCATCATAAGCATAATCCACGGCCGAAACGGTCTTTGTTCCCAAAGCTTTCATATAATTAGATGAGCTTCTAAAATCACCCAGTTTGGTCAGGGTATCATTAGCCAGGTCAATAACATTTTGCAGTTTATTGCTGTATCCATTGTTTAAATAAGTATATTTCAAAGAATCAATGGTATTACCAAAGCTGCTGCTTGAAAGTCTCCATCCTCTCTGATTCATGGACATTATATTGCCATTGGCATCATAGGTAAGTCCTGTTACACTAAAGTCTGTTCCTGCACTTAAGTTAAAACTATTTGAATTGAACTGAAGGAAATTAGCTGATGTTAACCTATTTACATTATCATAAGTAAAATCATATTTTCGGGTTTGTTGATCTCCTTTACTTTTCCATAGCATGCCTTCAATGTTGCCATTGTACAGTGCATTCGCATATGACTGGGTTGTACCATTTATAGTTAAGGCAGTCTTATCATATCCGAGGTCAAATCCAAAATAATTAGTTGTACTTGTTGTATCCTTAGCAAAACTTCTGTTTGCACCTAAAAGCCATCCTCGGATATTGTATTCATAGACCATGGATTCCAGGTTTGCTCCAATGGTTTTAGTTACAAGCTGTCCTATTTCATTATAACTATTTTGAACAATTATTTTATCTGTACTTCCGAGAGCCACATCCACACTAGTGCGCTTACCAATACTATCTATTCTACCCTCTACATCATATTTGTATGTAGTCAAGAGTTGATAATTGTGTGAATTAGTTCCATTCTTTTGATGTAAAATATGTGTCTTTAGCACCTTCCCTATAAAATTAAACTGAGTAGTTACAACGTCAACTCCACTACTATAATTTGTGGATTTAACCTGAACAGACCTACCACGGTCATCATATATACTTGTAACAAATAAATAAGTTGAAGAGCTTCCTATTACTTTGATCTTCGACCAAGTAATCATTCCTCTTGTTTGACTATTTTGTAAAACTTGTTGGGCATTCTGCGGCGAAGTATTATAAGTTGTATAAAAATTAGTCGGAGTATAATTAGTAAGATCAATAGTTGATGAAGGAGCTCCAGTTGGTAATTGAGTATAATCATCATATCCCGTCTGCGCCAACACTTCATAATTTGTAGCAGTAGATGGATATGAACTACTGTTCCATGCAAGGTTTTGATGATAGCTTTGATTATTGGCATCAGTTAATAACCCCGTTCTATAAGGACGATTTAAAGAATCATATTCTGTTACCATCCATTTTCCTTGAACTCGTAAAGAAGAATCTTGGGCCATAACAAGTCGATCCCGAACATCGTATACCATCCACACTGGTCCTGAACCAGGAACTTTTTTAATTGACATTCTTCCTTTAGAATCGAAATGGTAATAAAAACAAAGTTCATCTCTTAAGGTCGCTGTAATTGTCCAATTCCCCTGGGAAAGCAAATATTCTACGGCTCTTGGCTGTAATACAAATCGTAAATTCCTCAGGTCATCATATACATAATAGGTGCAGAACCATCCTATATGCCCAGATCCAGGTGAATTTGAAAATTGAACTTTTTTTAAGACTACCAAGCCATTCTTATCTTTATATTCTATCACCTGACGGTTTTGTTCATCCATCTGAACCGTTTTATAAAGTTGCCCTTTCTGATAAGTTCCGAAGCTTACTGGAATAGTTGGAATTGCATAATCAATAGTCCAACTACGTACCGAATCTGATATATCATTGATTAGATATTGCGTTTGTACGCCTCTTCCTGAACCTATCCAATTGATACCCGGAGCGTATTCGATAACCGATCTATTCAATTGAGAATTTTCAAAACTGGTTTTACTAAAATTATATTGTTCGTTAGCATATTTTGAATTGTAATAATTGTTTTGTTCAGTCGAGAAATTGCATTTATAACTTCCATTGTTTGAAGAACTTGAAGGATATGGCAACAATTTATAAGATTCTCTGTCAAATGCATCAAACAGATTAGGAATAACTAAATCAGTAGGAGTCCCATTAGATGTGGACATGGATCCTTGCCGGATCACTGTTTGAGCTAATCTTCCTAAACCATCAAAGTATTGGGTTTTCTGTTGAACTTGAGATAAATTGCTTAATTGATTGGAAGTAGCTGTATCGGTTATTCCTGCAAATAGAATATCCCTTTCTTTAGTGAAATTCATTTTAGCGCAAGTCGCATCGGTCATTGTTAATGTACATATATTTGAAAAAGTGGTCTCAATCCCACAAGTAATTTTTAATCTATAAAAAATAGAACTATAAATATTAGGTGCTGGAAAACTCAATGTATTAGCTCCCGAAATATCTGTAAATGTCATATTATCTGTAGAATATTGCCATTGGTATGTATAAAATCCTGCACAATTACCCCCTGTGGCAGAAGTACAAGTAAGAATACCTGGGGATGTTGCAAAAGTTCCATTAATTGATGTAGGTGATAAAGTACCAGCATGAATTTGAGGCGTAATGACAATATTAATTGTGTTAGAATAAATCCCTTCTGTCCCACAAATGGACTTCCTTCTAAAAAATTTGGATGCTGTCATTAAACCGGGATCGTAATTTTGACTTGTAGCCCCATTAATAACTGTAAAAGTTGAATTATCAGGAGAAGATTCCCATTGATATGAATAATTTCCTGGGAAAGCCCCACCACTAGGAACAGTCCCTGTAATTATACCGGGATCTGTATTATAGGTTTGAGTAGTGGAGACGGGAGAAGTAATAGTTCCAGGTATTAATTGAGATACTATTATTTGTATACTAGGTGTAAAACCATTTTCTGAACCACAGCTCACACTTACCCTGTAATATATAGAAGAAGTTAAGTTTCCAGGATTATATGCAGATGCTGTTGCTCCTGTGATATTACTCCAATTCGAATTATTGGAGGAAGATTGCCATTGAAATGTATAACTTCCCCCACAATTTCCACCACTCGGTGAACATGTCATTGTTCCAGGAGATGTATTATAATATGTAGGATTAGAATATCCTGAAATTGTACCTGGTTGAAGTTGAGGCATTACCACCACTTTATCCGAACTTGTATAGGCAACTGAACTGGAATTATTTTCAGTTACCATTCTACGATAAAATGTTGTAGTTGTAAGGGGAGTTGAAAATGTCAGATTCAATCCTGTTTGGCCACTTATATTTGAAAAATTTAAATTATCAGTAGATGATTGCCATTGGTAAGAATATGAAGGTGAACAATCGCCACCGCTGGCAGATGATATAGAATTGATCGTAGCAGGGATTGTATTGTAGGTAATTGTCTGCGTTGTGGTTGTTATAGAACCAGCTGATATTGCTACTGTTGTTGTGACTGTAATTGAAGCGCTACTAGTTGGCACTGTTGTAGTCACACTCAAAGTTCCACTT
>JBJMLT010000340.1:0-2030 GCA_045805165.1 Flavisolibacter sp. | reverse complement strand
TAGAAAGAAAATTAAAAAGCGGCAAGCTGAAATAGCCATGAGTGAAGACCTGAAAGACATATTATCTAATTTAAATCCAGAAATTGACCAGAAAACGCTATTGCTTTACCTGCAGGGAAAGCTGTCTGCTGAAAATCAACATAAGATTGAGAAAGAGATATTAAATAGTGAATTTGAATCTGATGCCATCGATGGATTGTCTGAAATAAAGGACAAGCAAAAAATAAAAGCTGTTGTTGAACAACTGAACAGGGATTTAAAGAAGAAAACTGAAAAAAAGAAACGCTCCAGGCAGCGGCTTCATCTTAAAATGGATTCATCTATCCTTTTCACAATCATTTTAATTCTGTTATTGATTATAATCAGTTTTATAATTATAAAGATCCGGTTAGCTCATTAATTAGCTAACCAGTATAATTAGCTAATTGAAATTATTGGTATTGAATATAAACCGGGCGTGGCCTGAGGCGGATTACATCTGGTGGTTGCATTTCCAGCTTCTCACCTACTTTCTTAGTATCATTCTTATAAAATAACTTGAAACCGGTAAATTGAACAGGTTCCGGATTTATCCAATCATAATAGGTACTCCTTTTCCTGGGCTGATTACCCCAGCCATCCATATCTATTACTACCTGTATTTCAGGATGGGTCTTTATCTGACCAGCGTGAGTAACCATTCCCTGTGTGAATCTATGAACAATAAATATTTTAGGAGGAATGTGGTACTTTCTTACAAGGCCTGCAAGGTAATCACCAACATAATTTATTTCTGATGCATCCAAAGTACCTACCACTGTACCTGGCTTTTTACCTTTTTTGGCCATAGCAAATTCAGGATCTATACCCAGGTGTACATTTGGCATAGCCAGGTATTTTTCAAATAAGGGAATTTCTTCCTGAAGGCTGCTCATACCCAGCTGAACATCTATAAATACCAGAGCATTGATTTCCTTTGCCCAGTTAAGAACCGTATCAATTTGTTTATAAGGCATGCGAGCCCTGTATTTTCCATCTCTTCCCGGTGATCCCTGCGCGGTTACAGCTATATAATGAAGGGCAGGTATAGCTGGCATTAAGCTATCTGCGGCAGACCATTTTTTAACTTCCCCCATTAGCTTCTTTATCATTTCTTCTTTTGGATATTCCCCTAAAACACCCATTTTTTTTGAATAAAGATTTCCGTAGTAAGCTACAATTCTTTTAAAAGGAAGGATAGCTCCGGGCAAAGGATAAGGAGCATGCTTTACCGGCCAGCGACCTGTGGTATCTCCATTGCTTAAATATTTTAGAAGCATATCGTATTTGACCGTATCTAACGGAGGAACAGATGCCACTACTTTTTTTTCGGGATCGGATGAATCTTTTGATGCAGTGTTGGTTTTATTGGCTCCATTACTTGTACAAGCAGCTAAGGCAAACAGAAAAAAGAGAGGAAAAAAGTTTTTCATATTTATTTTGGTGATAAAGTCCGAAGATATCTATTGTATAGATAAGAATTTGTAAAAATTGGTGGCATGACTATTATAATTTATTATGAAAAGTGTTATGAAGAAAAATAATATAGAGGTGGAACGCGACAGACCTGCAGAAAAAGGAAGAAACAATGATCCTAATCTAAGAGACAGATCCGATGAACAACCAGGTGTAAGCACTATAAGTGATAGTCCTTCGGATGAAGACAATCAGGATCTTTCGAAAACATCCAGAGATAGTTATCGCGAAGATGAAGAAGAAGACAAAAAAGCTGATAAGTCATTTGATGAATAGTATGTTTGTAAGTATTAAAAAATTAAGTACGCCCGGATAATATCCAGGCGTACTTAATTTAGGCCATTCATCTTGGAAAACTGTTTATTCACGGTTGCCTTCATTCTGCTTATTACGGCTCCTTCTGCCTCCGGAACTCTGACCTCCTCTTCTTCCAATTTCACTCATATGTTCCCGATTCTGACTAACAGTCTGCCCTCCTTTTCTACCTGCAAGCCTGGCTTCTTCACTATTCCATTCATGGGCAACACCTTGCTGGT
>JBJMLT010000339.1:0-6579 GCA_045805165.1 Flavisolibacter sp. | reverse complement strand
AATGTTTACATCAAGCATATTGAAAAAATATAAGGAGCAATTTATGGACTTAAAAACTTGGGTGTTACAATATCTACCTTCCTGCCTAGAAGGTTCTCTAAGAAGATGTATAACTGCATATAGTTATCAAAATTCTTTTTAGAAGGATCAAAGTCTACAAGTAAGTCAACATCACTATTGGAATTGCCAGGAATCACTGTTTTTAAGCTAAATGGTCAGAATATTCCTATTTGCTGTACACCAAAATCCCTTAATTGCTGCTTATTCTTAAGCAACAATTCAATTAAGCGGTCATTATTTTCAATACGAAAGTTCATTTCTAAAACAATCTTAAAATGAAAGATAATATTTAAATTAATGAAAAAATATAAATAATGTTTGAATGATTTCAATTTCAATATCATTCATTATAGTCATCCAAATAGAATAATAGTGAAGTAATCTCACTAACTAATAATTCCATAAAAATTAATAACTTATAATCTGTTTTATAAAAGCCAAAATATGTATACAACTATTAAAAGACAAGCACTCTTGCTTGTAGACCCCACAGAAGGTGGTACATTTTGGGATCGACTCATAAACTCACTCATCATCACTCTTATTATATTAAACACATTCGCAGTTATTTTAGAAACGGTAGACTGGTTGTATATAAAATACAAAAACTGGTTTATATTTTTCGAGGTCTTCTCTGTAACGATTTTTACCATTGAATATATCATCCGGGTATGGACCTGTACCTGTATACCGAAATACAGTCATCCTATAAAAGGCAGAATTAAGTATATACTATCTCCCGGGGCCTTAATAGATCTTATTGCCATTTTACCTTTTTACCTTCCTTTAGTATACAAATTTGATTTAAGATTTGTTAGATCATTACGACTAATACGCTTTATCCGTTTTTTTAAATTGAGCCGTTATGTTCATGCATCGAGACTTATCAAAGAGGTATTCAAATTAAAAAAAGAAGAGCTTATTCTTAGTATCCTTCTCACAATAATCTTAATAATCGTTGCTTCCAGTGCTATGTATTTTGTGGAGCATGATGCACAACCTGATAAATTCTCCTCGATTCCTGAAACGATGTGGTGGAGCGTGGCTACACTAACAACAGTTGGTTATGGAGATATTTATCCAATAACAGTACTTGGTAAAACACTTACTTCTGTAATATCTATTTTGGGCATTGGCATGTTTGCCTTACCGGCGGGGATTTTAGCATCCGGTTTTTCGGATCAGTTAAAGAAAAAAAACAATCATTGTTGTCCAAATTGTGGGCATGAATTATAGAGTAAATAGTATTAAACCCAGCATCTGTGAATCCGATCTTTTCATTTACCTAATTGTTCTTCGAAAAACAAATAATCAATTGTTTTGAATATCTCGAATACCTGATTATAACCGCCGCAAAAATTGTTTTCAAAACAAAGGGTGATAATTTCAGATTTTTGGATTAGCTCTTCAACAAATAGCTTACAACTGTAATAATGATGATAGTCAGCTTGATGCATCTCTTCAAACTTTTCAATCAAAATAGTATTCGGGACAGCGATTCTATTATCTAAAACCTCAGTCGTAAAACAATCTAAGTCAAAATCTGTTATAAACGCATTGGGTGGTCCGAAGAAAAATTTACCTTGGTTTCGCTGATAAACCCATCCGAAATCATTCCACAGCGCTCCGTACTCTTCACTTTTTACAAGGTCACTTAAACAACCTCGATTCCAAAGTGCATCCCAAATATATCCTAGATTATAAAGATTTTTTGTGCCAAAACTCATAGTTTTATAGGACTGCTGAAAATCAAAACTGGCTTTTGTCGCATTAAAAAGAAATACATTATTAATCAATCCCAATTCCATTCCCGCTTTATTCCAATCATCATCCAAAACCCGTAAATCAAAATCGGTGAATGACCAAAAATCCTTTAAGCTGGGCTCTTTTTTATTGTAACGTGAAATCATTTTTAGAACTTTTTTGCTCGGTACGCATGCGTCATCATGATTGTCGAACAAATAAACATTAATAGGGAATAAAGATGGCTCTTGCTTTTTACAATAGAATAATACATTTAAAATGGTCCGGTGATCTTCATATAACACAACTTCACCAGAACTTACATGTTTTACGTTGATATTAGCCCTTTCAGCTAATTCATATGGAACTTTCATAATTACTTATAACAATTGTTACTAACTTATTTAGTTACAAATTAATAAATTTACTAATTTTATTGGTAATTGATATAAATTTTCTGAATTATGAATTATGGACCTGTCTTAAAAGCATCACGAAAAGAAAATAATAAGTAGTTTATTATTCAATAGCAATTGTTACAATTGCTTAACGCAGCTTAATTGCTATCTGCACCATTCTTCCCCTTTACTTCTCTATCGCCTCCCTCATCCTTGCAGGATCCAACATCAGGTACTTATCACTTGTCTTCCTGTCCCAGTTTTTCTCATTCTCAAAGCCCAGACCCTTCTGGTATAATTCATCATAAAAGGCTCCCATCTCTGGAAATGTTTTGAAATGAAGTTCTTTATTTTCCGGTACTTTAAAATCCTTGTTATTCATAAAAGCACCCCAGATTTCTGTTTCATCATTGGAACTTAATCTTCCTTGAAGCTCTTCCCGCCACTTCAAAAAACGTATCAGGTCAGCCGTACCTTTCTTCAGCTTTATCATAGTGAGAAGAATAATTTCCAGATCATCAATGCTCACTGAAAAAGGATAGCGGTCATCATCTTCATTTAGATTTAGCATCAGACTCAAATCAATTTGTGGCTGACTGAATTTGTTCAAGGTAACAACAAAGGAAAAATAGTTGTGGTACTTATTCGGATACACAGTATAAACTTTCTTTCCAGTTTTATCATAAATGTCAAATACCTCTCCGTTATCAAATAAAACCTTTACTCTGTCAGCTTGTTCATAACCTTCCTGTATGCTCTTTTTAAAACCAATGGAAATCTTTTGAAACGACTTGCGAACATCTCGCATGGGTTCCGGTTCTCTGCCAGCCTTGGCTTCAATGATAAGCGAAAGACCTTTATATAGGATTAGCAGGTCTTGGCCATTGCCATGAAGCTCTGTTGTATACTCGTTATAAACATAGCATTGATTTTTGAAAAACCTTTTAAACAGTTCAGCGATTTTCTCCTGCAACACTTTTCCACGTCGGGCATAAAATCGTTCAGTGATACCATTGGCATCACTCGTGGCAAAATCAGTAAGTAAACTATAAATGGCAGTGATCAATTGCTTGGCGGAGATGATCAGATATCGGCCATCTTTAATTTGATAAATCGGATGATGAAGCACCGGGTTCTTAGCTGTATAATACTGGTACTCGTTTTGCTTTCTTATCAGGGTAAATAGTTTCAGGAACCGGTCTACTTTCACAGGATCATATTTTTTTCGTAATTCATCTGCATCAATGGTAAACCGTTCACCTCTAGTGCTTTCATATTTTACTAGCTCAATCACATTCGGGTTGGTACCTCCATATTTCCAATCAAAAGGGTGCACCTTGTTTTTAAACTGTTCATCCCAAAACACTTTACATTCCGGATACTTTCTTAAAAGTGTAAGTGGATAGTTCAGCCGCAGAAATAGCTCTTCATCGATCAGGTTATAGATATTAAGAAAGTCCTTTACGGTTAATCCAAAAACATTTCCAATTTCCTTATCAAAGGGAGTGAAAAAAGATTTGACCCTTTCAATATCCTGTTCTTCGTAATTAAGGGAACCGGTATCATAATAGTTCATGAACACCGGCATTGTTACTTTATACAGTTTATAATATTCATCAGATGCTTCACCTTCTTTGGGCATCAGTAGGTCGTAGTAACCGGCCTTCACAGCTATTGAATACTTCACCATTTCAAACCATTCTTTGTCTTTTACTTCTTCAGCGGTTTCAATTAATGCAGGATCTGATGTAAGGTTAAGGCTGGCCAGGTAAGTTAATTGCCTGAGTGGAGAATCCAGGCCCTGGAATGGGTGTACCTGTATTCCTGGGGTATCAATCATTGTAAGCAAATGTGCAATATCTCCCAGAAAAATATCTGGGTTATGCCTGGCACATAGCGATTTTAAGTGCTTGCTGTTCGTATCAATATCAAAGTTTTTTACTGGTAATTCCATACGAGTAGCAAAGTTCCATCCTTCGTTAATAAAATATAAAATGGCGATGTTAAAAAATAGAAGAAGATTATTACGAGCCATGATCTTAATCAATCGTTGTGAGAAAAAACTCTCTTGTGATGCAGGCTTGTTCATCTATACTGGCCTTACTTAATCCGTAAGGCTAAACCAACGGGATTAGCTGTCTTTTTGCTTTTTGCCAGTTTTATCCCTATTTTCTGACCTCCAAATGGCCAAAAAGACCCTTTTTGATTTCGATTTCAGTATTAATCTGCCTCCACAGGAACTTTTCCCCATTAATGAGGGAAAACAGGACAGAACTGTTAGGGATATTTTGCTGAAAGATATTCGCGGCAGTGAAAGCTATTTGATCATTACCGGTTTTACTTCTCTTTCTCAACTGGTTGAAATATTTGGAGGCGTGCAGTACCCTTCTTTAAAAAGTTTGCGTATAGTGATCGGCTTTGATCCAGATGAAAGAATCGGTAGACGCTTAGCCCATTATTCCCTTCCCACAGAAATAAAAAATTACTGGCTCAGGCAAAATATTAGTATAAGGCTTTGTGGTCCTATAATTAACTTGATTGAAAAGATTAAAGAAGGCACTTACACTTTTAGAGTTAAAGACAAGCTGCATGCTAAACTCTATATCGGCCAGTCTGCTGCCATCCTTGGTTCATCAAATTTAAGTAAATCAGGCACTGTTAAGCAGGCGGAAGCAAACATAAGAGTACAGCCTTCAGTGAACGATACAGAAAAGCAGCAATATGAATCTATCAAACAATTGGGAGAACACTTTTATAGTTTGGCTGAAGACTATAATTCCCAATTGATAGAACTGCTTCAAAAATTGCTAAAGGATGCAACTTGGCAGGAATCCCTTGCACGAGCAATCGCAGAAATTCTAGAGAGCAAGTGGATGAAAGATTATCCCGTCTTGTACAACGCCTTGCTAAACCATCAGCTCTGGCCTTCGCAAAAAATGGGTATTGCAAAGGCAATGAAAATCATTCAGGATCAAGGACGTGTGCTAGTAGCAGATCCCACAGGAAGTGGTAAAACCAAGCTTGCAACTGCATTGGCCTACACACTGTTTCACTGGCTATGGGAAAATGGTTTAAAAGATCGGTCTTCAGCTTTGATTATTTGCCCCAAACAGGTAATGGATAATTGGGATCTGGAACAGGAACCATTTAAGATTTATAATAGAATCGAGTCGATGGGAAAACTTAGCCAGGGTAAGGAAAAAAATATTAAACAGCTTCAAAAAGAAATTGAGTCGAAGGACATTTTAATCATTGATGAAGCACATAATTATCTAAGACCTTCTTCACTACGCAGTAGAGCTATCAATCCACGCGGAGCCACGCATATAATCCTTTCAACCGCAACGCCAATTAATAAAAAACCCGAAGATCTGTTACGGCTTATTGAACTGCTGGATATTGACAACTTAAGTGATACTGACTTAAAAAAATACAAAGAACTGCGCAGTGCCAGGCATAAGCCGATGGACAAAGGACAACTTGAAGACCTGAGAGGGTACATCAATCAATTCATAGTAAGAAGAACCAAAAAAGAATTGAACAGGATGATTGAAAGAGAGCCATCTCTTTATACCAACAGAAATAACCATCCATGCAAATATCCCAAACCCATTACCGATATCTATTCTACAGGAGAAACAGAAGAAGATAACAGATTGGCAAAAGAAATTACCGAGTTAGCTTTAAAACTAAAGGGAGTTCATTATTTGATGAATTGGAGAATTTCCTCTTATTATAGAAATACTGACGAAAAGAAACAATATATCTCAAATCGCCTGAGAGCTGCAGGTGCATTGTCAGCCTTCATGGTACGTTCATGCCTACGTTCTTCCAAATGCGCATTATTCGAATACATACACGGCACAGAAGAAGCCAAAGCAAAGTTTTCACTTCCAGCTTTGAAAAAAGACAGTACGGGGAATATTATTGGAACCATTCAAAAAAAGCTACTTTCATTTTCCTCAATAAAATTTCCAAAAGAGCTTGTCTCAGATGAAAGCAAGTGGTTAATAATTAAGAATGAATTTGAAAAGGTATGTAAAAAGGAAATTGAAATCTATAACCAAATCAGTACACTGGCATTGCATCTGACAGATAATCGGGAAGAAAACAAAGTCGACACTTTAATTCAACAGGTAAATAGATTTGAAAAAGTGTTGGCATTTGATTCCAAAATTATCACATTGGAATATTTGCGTTCTATTTTAGAAAAAAAGAACATAGGGTGCAATGTGATTGTAGCAACTGGGAGTAACGAAAAAAATAAGTCCCTGGTCAAAGAGTATTTCAATCTTCAGAGCACTAATAAGGATAAAATTATTGCCTTATGCTCCGATGCTATGGCCGAAGGAATAAATCTTCCAGAAGCACAAGCCTT
>JBJMLT010000338.1:0-7043 GCA_045805165.1 Flavisolibacter sp. | reverse complement strand
GACTCATTGCTGCAAAACCACGATTTGAAGTTCCTTGTCTATTTGCACTTCGTCCTGTAGGAGATGATTCTCTATTCAGTCCTGAGGAATTTTCCTGTTGATTCTCCATAGAATCATAGCCACGTTCATTTTGGCTTTCCTGACCTCTTTGTTCTAAATCTGCCATAACACACTACATTTATTTGGGTTAACAATTGTTTGGTTATAGCTTTTGCAACAAAATAATGCCCAAGGATTTTCAGGCCAAAACCTGAGGTTAGTGGGTAAAATCTGGTATATAAATCAACATATTGTGCAATAAAGTGGATAAGCAAGCTGATCAGCAAGATCGTGAATCGTCAATCGTCAATGATCGGGAATCGGGGATTCGTCAATCGTTAATAGTCAAGGACAGGGATAGTGAAGGTTAGAATTTATCTTTTAGTATTTTAAAGCTATTTGGCCTTATGTGATCTGTATTGTGGATTTGGATGTCGGTTACTATAGCATTACCTGGTCCAATCCGGCACCAGTCAATAAATTCTTTGATGTCATCATCTTTTCCGCAGGCAAGTATTTCCACATTGCCTTCTGGTGTATTTTTTACCCAGCCGGTTATTGAGAAATGATCTGCCTTATCTTTTGCTGATGCTCTATAAAAAACACCCTGAACTTTTCCTTTCACAATAAGGTGGACACATTTAATTGTGGCTTTAGTCATTGGTCAATTAGTGTTTAATCATTTAAAAGGCAAATCATCAATGTTTTTCAGACTATGGAGCATTTGGCTAAAATTAAATCGTTTGCTCATTGCTTCGACAGTTCGCGAAATTCTTTTAGCTTTTGTAGCATCTGTTTTTGCAGAATCTATCCACTTTATAAAATAATTCCGATGAGAGCGGGATAAGCTATTAAAAAAAGCGAGTGATTCAGGTTCATCAGCAAGGCATTCCAGTAGGTCTTTTGGCGGCTTGATCTCTTCTTTATCTACCTGGATCTGCACATTTACTTTTGCCCCCTTTTCTTTTCTAATTGCTTTTCTTATTGTGGCATTCAAAGGCAAAATATATTCACCATTACCCATTGGCAAAAGAGCTAGTTTTTCAATTGAATAATTATCCAATTTGCCTTTTACACGAAAAGACTTTTTATTACCAGAATTCAGCTTTTCCGCTATGGCAGCTGAAATCAAAATATAAGACCAGCCTGTCTTTTCTCCCTGCTGTCCGAATTTTAATATGATGGCGGAGAAGTTCATCGTCAAGAGTGAATCATGAATGGTCAGTATTCGATTCTAAGTTCGGAGTTTTGATTTGTTTTAGAAAGTTGGTTTAGAAATCAGCGGTCAGCTATCAGCTATTAGCAATCGGCTATCAGCTGTCAGCTATCGGTTATTGGCAATCTTAAGTTAGGCTTAATCTGATTTACAGGTTTTTGCTTTCCTTGTTAACCTGTTAACTTGGCAACTGTACTATTAACTGCCAGACATTAATTTTCAACTCCCTTCCTTCCTGAATGGCACTACTTTGGTGGATATAAAGCAAAAATGTTTTAAGGATGATTGAAATGACCCTTGGCAGCAAATTCATGTTTGCTACTGGCATCGAGAATAGTTATCCTACCATTCTGTTACCTGATGGAACTATCAAGCGAATTGATGAAATGGAAAAGTGCTGCCACTATAAAAACTGGGAGCTTGACTTTCAGTTAACAAAAGAAATGGGTATTGAGTTTTTAAGATATGGTCCACCCTATTATAAAACTCATATCGGTCCGGATAAATATGACTGGGAGTTTGCAGATCTTACATTTAATAAATTAAGGGAACTGGACATTACACCCATTGTTGATCTTTTACATTTCGGCGTGCCCGATTGGATTGACAATTTTCAGAATCCTGATTTCCCTTCCTTTTTTGCAGATTATGCCGGAGCCTTTGCAGAAAGATATCCTCACCTGCAATTATATACTCCTATTAATGAAATTTTTATTACAGCAATGTTCTCCGCCCAGTATGGATGGTGGAATGAGCGGTTACATAGTGACAGGGCATTTGTAACTGCATTAAAGCATTTATGCAAGGCAAATGTGTTAGCAATGCATGCAATCCTTAAAGTAAGAAGAGATGCTGTATTTATTCAGAGCGAATCGTCTGAATACTTTCATCCAATACGACCAGAAGTTCAAAAGCGAGCTAATTTTTTAAACCGCAAACGTTTTATTGCCCTTGACCTGACTTATGGCTATCCTATATCTGTACAGATGTATGAATATTTACTACAAAATGGAATGACTGCCGGCGAATATTACTGGTTTGAACAAAATCAGGTAAAGGCGAGATGCATTATGGGTAATGATTATTATGCAACAAATGAACACCTGGTATTGCCTAACGGATTTACGGAAGCATCCGGTGAAGTTTTTGGCTATCATGTAATTACCCATCAATATTATGATCGGTATCATTTACCTATCATGCATACAGAAACAAACATGAAAATGCCAGATTCCGTAAACTGGCTTTACCGGCAATGGGCTAACCTTCACCGCTTGAAGCAAGATGGAGTTCCAATTATAGGTTTTACCTGGTATAGTCTGACCCACCAGGTTGACTGGGACAGTGCGTTGAGGGAGGATAACGGCCATATTCATGAAGTGGGATTATTTGATCTGGAAAGAAATATTATGCCCGTAGGCAAAGCCTATAAGCGATTGATCAATCAATGGCAGGATGTACTTACGTCGGAGAGCTTTGGAATGATCTATAAACATTAATCAGCGAATTAGCTAATTAGCTAATCAGCTAATTCGCTAATTAAATTTTACTTCATTTCTTTATCAAACTTCTTAAAGATATTTTTTACAGCTTTGTTTATTTCAGATTCTGTAATTTTTCTGTTGTTTAATTCTTCTGTAGTCCAGCCCTGCCAAATGGTCTTATCATTCCTTGCATCCATTAATGAAATGGTTATGGTTGCCTCTCTAACCGGAGACTCGTAAGTATCATATCCCATAAATTGTGAAGGATAATATATGCTACCCCAACGGCGTGCCCATGGATTATAATAATATCGTGTAAAAGGTTGTGAGTAAACGGGGCTTGACTCCCTTTGAGTACTTCTTTCAACCAGAATATCATGACTTACCAGAACATCTGGATTCTCTGTTACTTCACGCCATCCTTCTTTAGACAATTGTAAATTAACTGAATTGTGAATTGCCATGTCCTGAAAACCTTTGGATGATCTGCCACCATTGTTATTGTCATTTTCATTTGATTGTGACTCAACCCATGCATAGGTTCTGTATTTAGCTAAATTGGCTGATTCATCCCTTTGTACATAAACCGGACTGGAGCATGAGATGAATATAAATGCCGATAATGTAACAAAACTTAAGATGCTTATAAATTTCATAAATCCCTCCCTATTTGTAAATCAGAATTCAAAAACTGTGCAGAGATATAAAACCTGTCTGTTAACCGAACTTTTTGAATAGTAAATATTTAGTATTTTATAAGAATCAGGCTATAATAATGAAAAATACAATAACATATAAAATATCTGTTTTTTACAAACTTTTCAAAGTGGCCTATAATGAATTGAAAACCAATGATCCATTAAGGATGGCCGGTGCTACCGCTTTTTTTACCACATTTGCTTTACCTCCGATTCTTATAATATTGATCCAGGTTCTTGGATTGTTCTTTAACCCATCTGAAATAAGTCACAAACTCTTTCAGGATCTCTCAGAAATAATAGGCATAGAAAGTATGCAACAGGTAATAGAAACATTAACCGGTTTTCGCAGTATTATTCATACATGGTATTTTGCGCTTATTGGTTTCTTGTTTATGCTCTTTATAGCTACTACTCTTTTTTTAGTTATTAAAAACTCATTAAATCAAATCTGGAAAATAAGAATGCAAGGAAATAATAGTTTTTGGTTTACAATAAAGAACCGGTTGGCTTCTATCGGAATTATCTTATTCGCAGGGGTGTTATTTGTTGCCGGATTATTTATGGATTTTCTGCAGAATTTTATAGGTGCCAAAGTATTGTACTTAAGCCAGAGCCAATTAGCGACATTCAATTTTTTTATAGATCTGCTCTATTCCATAATTGCGGTTACTATTTGGCTTACTATATTATTTAGATATTTACCGGATGGTAGACCTCGTTGGAAAGTAGCTGTTACCGGAGCATTCATAACAAGTCTTTTATTCAATTTTGGAAAACTGATACTCCACCTGCTACTAACGTATAAAAATGTAGATATTATTTATCGTGCTTCTGCTTCCGTGGTTCTTTTGCTGCTATTTGAGTCTATTCTTCTTTGATTCTTTTTTTAGGATCAGCATTTACCAGGGTTTGGGCAGATTATAAAAAAACGCCAATAATACCTTTAAAAAACGCTGTGAACTATAGATTGGAGAATCAGGTTAACACATGAGTTTCAATTAACAGTTCGCAGAATGTTGTATGATCCAATAATGATTGATTGCAAATGCCTATAGCAGACAGCTGAAAGCTGAAAGCTAATAGCTGATATTCAGCAACCTTTAATCGTCTTTACGTTTAAAATTTATCAGGATAACTTTTTCTTCAGGAAGAAAAGGCCTATAGATGATCCAAATGCTACCAAAAAGTGAACTACTTTTTTAGCTGCGGTTTCTTTGGGCTGGTAAGGCTTATAAGTAGAAATATCACCTTTTAATGCAGCCTCTATAGCAGATTCAAAATCATGTAATGCTATATTAATATCTGAATCACTTTGGAAAGCCTGTCCATTTGCATAAGTAGCATGCAAACTGATCCTGGTATACTTTTCATTTAAGGGCAATACTGATACATTTACGTTGTATTGCAACTTTTTGAAAGCCTGATCGTAAGTAAATCTGATTGAGTCGGTTAACTTATTCTCAGCTACAAGTTTAATATTTGAAGCGAAAGCTGGAATAGATAGAAGGCTGTCCTTTGCCTGTTTTTCCGTTGCATCTACAAAAGATTCCCGGGAAAGGTAGTTTTGTCTGGGCATGGTTTTTCAATTATGGGTTTCGGATGAGTTTTTTCTTGGTACTAAAGTATAATGATAATGTTAAAAAAACAATCGGTAAATCTCTAATTCTAAAGTTGGTAGAAATCCTAGTGATCTATCGTAAGTTGCCGATTTTCAATGATTTTTGCACGAAATTGACCTGAAAGGCTTAGGAAATTGATTGAAAAAAAGTGAAATTTTATTTGAAAACTCTTAAAGTTCAATAAATATATTCCATTTTAATTATATGAGATACAATAAAGAGATAGTCAAAATCGTAAGGAATGTGCATACCTTGACTTCAATTTCAGTATTCTGCTTTGAAAAAACCTGGATCAATCACTTACGAGTAAAAAATAACCTATGTTAAACCAGGTCATCAATCTGGATTAAATTTTGCATATTTATTTTGAACTTTCCATGCAGAAAATTTACCGCATATTAAGGGATAATAAAGAAACAGGACCATTGACTCTTGAAGAGCTGGTGGCTATGTCTTTAAAGCCCTTTGATCTTATATGGGTAGATGGCAGAAGCGCTGGTTGGAGATATCCTTCAGAAGTAGAAGCTTTAAAGCCTTATTTAGGTATTAATGAAAATATAGAAAACCCTCAACCTTCGGTGTCGGCTCGTTTAATTCATCCTGCATCAAATGAAGTTAGGCCTGAAGTTATACATGAAGAGATTCCGTTAAATCAAAATATGGAAGAAGCTGAAGTACTAACTTCTGAGAATATTGAAAAAAAGGCTGCAGAAATATATCGGAGAGTGCAGGCTTATTCTGAAATGAATAACCGTGAAAAAGAAGGAACTCAAACAAAATATGCCAAATCTCTTGAAGATCTTAAACAGGAATATGCCGATTGGCTGCATACTAAAAAGCAGAAAAAGAAATTTTCTTTTACTAAAAAAGGACTTGTATTTGTTGGAAGCCTGGGTTGCCTGATAGCTGCCTGGTTCATATTTGCAGGAAATAAAAAAACGAATGGTGAAAGTGAAATAACTGAACCTAACAGATATATAAGCAATGCTGTTTATCTTAAAGACCAGCAGGCGGCTACAGCAGAATTAAAAGATAATTCAATTCGACCTCAACAAAAAACTTCATCAGGATCCATAGTTAGATCAGGAAATAAGGAACAATCAGTAGATCAATTTATAGATTCCATTGAAAGGATACTCGACAAACAAAATTTAATTGTATCAGGAACACGTCATAAAAAACATTCAAAAAATATAAACAATATAAAAGCGGATGTTGGCAGCGCTGAAGAAGCGCCAAAACTTATGGTTGAAAAGCCAGATAGCAAAGAAGTCCCACTTTCAGAATTAATTAATATGAATGCTCACTATATGTATGATACCCACCAGCATTTATTTGGACTGGAGGTCACCATACAAAATAAAAGCAGGCAACTTTTAAAAAAGGTTACAGTTGATGTTTTTTATTATAAAAAAGGAGAGCGGTTATTTGATAAGGAAACTCTTTACTTTAATAATATTCAACCTGGGAATTCCTTTACATTGTCCACAGCGGGAAATAAAAAAGCTGTATCAGCAAGATTTCAGTTAGGCCAAATCATTGGTGAGAACTGATCAAAAAAGTAGCGATTCCTTTTTTAATTTCTTTTTATCGATATCCAGACGATCAGTAATTAAATCTTCAATTTGCTTTTCCAATTGCTTTTTGTTTATAGTGTGTTTCCACCTTCTGGCCTTTGCATAATTTTCTGCAGTTATTTTTTCTGAAAGGTCACGAATGGTATTAACTTTAAATTCCTTACCTAGTCTTGATGCAAGTATGAGTCCCGAAAAAGAAATTACTAATCCTATAAATCCATAATTTCTTAATCCGAATAATGCTACAAATGATAATAGCATTAATAGTAATAAACTAATTATAATGGAGCCCTTTGGGGTAAGAAGATCAAGTTCAAAACCAAGCTTTTTTTCAAGCAATTTTATCTGATGACGTCTTTGGAATTTTGGAAAGATCATTTCGAGGGAAACGTCGGGCCTGATCATTG
>JBJMLT010000337.1:0-4440 GCA_045805165.1 Flavisolibacter sp. | reverse complement strand
TCTCGATCCGGAGATGGAAAATCATTTAAAAAATTCCTAAAATACTTTTGCATAATTTTCAAAAATTCAGAAGCTTGAATATTTATGACTTGAAAAATAATGTTGATACTTTCACCCTTTATTTTATTAAAATTGATGCTATAATTCATAAGTATTCCGGTTTGTATATTTTCCACGCAAAATGGTTTAATGCCTTTATTAAGTAAAAGGTTCCAATTTTGACGATTATAAAATACTGAAACTTGTATCCAGGAATATTTTTGAAGGTTCATTTTAAATTTATTGGATATTGATAATTAAAGTTTTTAAAAACAATCCCCTCTCCATATCCGGTAGGATTTACATCCTCTGGATTTCTCGATTTATTAGTTTGCATTTTAGATCTATTTGTGAGCTGGTTATAAAAAAATAGACCTTCTTCCATTAGTTCAGTTCCCGAGCATACTTTGAAATATGAATGACTTTTCTGGCAATTATAAAATTGTAAATGATCATTTAACAAAATCGTCTTATCTCCAGAAAGAGAAAGATGAAGCATGGTTCCTGATTGTGTCCAATTACCTGCTTGCCATTCCTGTTCAAGCAAAGAGTATTCATATAAGGGCTTTTGATTCATTTCCGCCAATACACAATTAGTTGCACAAATGGCTACATTGTCCATTATTGTTCCATATTCCATATATCCATGATCCAATAAAAAAAACAGTTCTGAAGAGTAATAATTAACCTGTCTTACCAATAGTTGTCTTATGGTATGTCTAATTTTTTTATTTAATATTCTTTCAGAGTTACTATGTTTAATTATTTTTAAAAAGTTGAGATCTTTAATATCTATATTTCGCAAGCCTGATGCCTCTAATCTATAGATTAAATCAAAATCTTCAAATCCATATCCTATCATACGCTCATCAAAACCTTTCAATTTAAAAAAATCACTTCTTTTTACACAGATTCGGCCAAGTACATCACTATCTGAGTGCATGGCAGATAAAAAGCAGTTTGGATGTTGCATAAAATTATTATTAATGAAAGTTGCAAAACCCTTTCCTAAAAAATTATCGGCATCCACATTACACAGTAAGTTTCCATTGCTAACTTTAAAACTAATATTCCTGGAGTGGCTAGGATTAAAAAATTGGACATCCTTTATTCTGAAATACTTCAGAATACCACTGTCAATAAACTCTTGTAATTCTAATTGAATGTAATTTTCAAGGCCATCAGAAGAACCATAATCTAATAGAACGAATTCCAAATTTCCATATTCCACATTATCCAAAATGTTTTTCTTCAACGTTTGTTTAATGTGGTGAGCTCTATTCATAGATGAGGTACAAAATGAAATTTTTTGCATCATATTATTGCGATTAATTGATAATAATATTTAATAATGACGCATATGCTTTTTCAACCATAAATTTTTGAGTCGAATAAAATAGAGCATTTTCCGATAATCTTGTCCTCAGCTTGTAATCCAAAATCAAACTGTTTATGGTTGCTGAAAAATTTTCAGCAGTATCAGCGATCAGAAAGGTCTCAGGGGGAGCATCTTCCAATCCGGTAGCGCCATGACTAGTCGTTATTAACGGTAAGCCGAACCCCAAAGCTTCAACATTCTTTATTTTAAGACCGGCACCAGCAAGAATGGGATTAACTATAAGATCGCTTGATTTATAAACGTCTTGAATTTGATTGATAAATCCATGGCAATATACATCTGAACAATGTTGTACTAATGATTGATTAAGGTGGTTGCAAACCTGTCCATAAATATGAAATATTGGTCGGTTTCGATGCCGAACAGAAGGCCAAATATCAGTCAAAAACCAATGTAATGAAGTTACGTTAGGTGCATATTCGCTACCTATATAACAAATATTCTTCACTTTCTTTTTGATTCGGGATTTTACAGGAGAAACGGCATGGGGAACTAATATGGCTCTTTCACTTCCAATATGAGTGCGGTATTTTTGGAAATCTAATTGTTGTATGAATATTACTACATCATAACATCTGAAGAGGTTTATTTCTTCTTGTCGACTTAACTGAATTCCATCATATGTTATTCCGTATTTTTTAAAACTTATTATTTTTTCGTGAACAATGTCATGTGTATCCAAGATGGTAACGGTATTGGAAGAAACATATCTTAAAACAAAGGATAACTCAATATATTCAACCAATAAGAAATCAAACTGTTTTCCCTTGCAAAATTGTTCAAATAACGGTTCAGCTTCCTCAAATGTGGATGGTGGTTGTTCTTGCTCAAATTCAAAATGTAACAATGGAAAACTCTGATAGACTTTCACTTTATCGGTTTCATCTACCTTACCCACGAAATAAACTGTAATGGGCAACAAGTCATATAAAAAAGAAATCAGAGAAAAGAGCCTACTTCGGTGACCAGCACCTTTATTCCAAAAGTCAACGAAGGTTACTATAAGAAGGTTGCGTATAAGCATAAACTTAATCTATGTCAAACCTATCCAAGTCAATGCATGAGTATATATTTAAATATAATGTTTAAATAATACAATAAAAAATATATTTATATTATTTAATAAATAGATTTAGGTATCCACATTCACAAGTACCATGTTAATAGAAAAAGTTATTTCCCATTATTTGCAGCTATGCCAAATATCTATTCATGCACAGTTTTTAAAACAACGAATTAAATCTCATCCGGACTATCCTTCTTTATTAGCCATTTCTGATACTTTGGATGAATTAGGAATCACGCATGCATCACAATATTTTAATTTTGAGCAACTGAAAGAATTAGATTTTCCCTTACTCATTCATACCAATGCTGATGGTTTTGAGAGCTTTGAAATCGCTTATCATATTAATGATTTTTCAAAAAACAATGAGGCCCTTTTGAAACGCTGGGATGGATTGGTATTATTAATCGATGCACAAAGCGAAGTAAAAAGTAATTCGTATACAGAGTTCATGAATAGAAAAAAGGCTATGAATAAGCCCATCTATCGTTTATTATCCGTTTTGTCATTGGTTGCTTTGCTATTATTATTTAAAGGTTTTAATATTTATACATTTTCTTTATTTGTAGGGAATGCAATAGGTGCGTTTTTTTCCATGATGATTGTATTTTATTCCATCGGAAAAGAGAATAATATAAGTCGGCTACTATGTCCAACTAAAAATTCTGATAAATGCAATAAAGTACTTAATTCTAAAATGAACCGATTTACAAATGACTATAGGCTCAGTGACCTGGGAGTCATTTTTTTTATTTCAGGTGCAGTTTTTCTAATTGGAGCTCATATCCTCCAAAGTGATGAATTGGCAATAATTTCTATAGTTGTGCCTACGGTTTTAGCATGGTGCGCCAGTTTAGTATTTCTTTATTATCAGGCGCGCGTAATTAAAAGTTGGTGCAGGATGTGTTTAATGGTAACGGGAATCATATGGATAGAAATGGCAATCGCTTTTACATTTTTTGCGGGGCAAAATGCTATTATTAATGGACATTTACCCATTGATTTGAAAACGGGAATTATTGTCACTTCATGGTTTATAATTATTGGTATAATCATTTCTTTTTCCTGGCTAGCCTTAAAATCAATGATACTTGAAATCGTTGCATTTCAAGATCAAGAGGAAAAGTTCATTACATGGAAAAGAAATCCTACAATTTTTATTTCTTTATTGCAAAAACAAAAAAAGTTTGTTTTTAAACCATTTGCCCATGATATTATTTTGGGTAACCCACATGCTGGTATTCAACTGATAATAGTTTCCAATCCCTACTGTAGACCCTGTGCAAACGCTCATCAAGCCATTGATGAGTTGCTTAAATCTTATGGAAATCAGATTTCTGTCACTATTCGTTTTTCTGCGGATAGTAACAATGCCACTGATAAAAGAACTATTGCTGCTGCACACCTTTTGGAACAGCATTTGACAGGAAAAAATAGTGCATCTGAAATGCTATATGATTGGTTCAACTTAATGGATTTGGATTCTTGGAAAAGGCGATGGCCTGTCCAACCAGGACCAAGAGCCTGGAGTCTTCTTGAATCACATGATGAATGGATAAAGAGTATTGAAGTTGGTCATACGCCAACCCTTATTTTCAACAAATATCTGTTTCCTACTACTTATGATTTGAAGGACCTAAAATTGCTTATTCCTTCACTTCAAGAATTCTTTTATACCGAGAGGCTTCACTCATCAACCGCTGAGGCATAAATTGGTCAACGTGCTTTGTACCAGTAATTCAAAATCAAAGCCAATTAAACCCTTTTTTATTATGAAAAAATTAGATTTCAAAAAATTGAAAGGCGCTTTGAGCCGCGATCAAATGAAAAAAGTAATTGGAGGAGGATATCCAGGTGGAACCTGTTGTGCCGACCACGGTCTTGTTTGTCAACCAGGTTATCATTGCTGCATGGACTATATTAATGGCTCAGCTTG
>JBJMLT010000336.1:0-8926 GCA_045805165.1 Flavisolibacter sp. | reverse complement strand
TAATTCTTCACCTAACCTTGGTAAATAATGTATGACCTAATGTAAGCAAAAAAGCCCCGCTAGATCAATTCAACGCAGAGCTTTTTTTATGATGATTGTCATAGGAAAATAATTCCTGTGAGTTTTCATAATCTTCCATTAATTAGAAACTATTTGAAAGAAAGGTTGGGAAGAGGTGGTAGGATTTAATTACGGATGTAAAGCTAAATTGGATGCTGTCTATGGTTATCACATAATTATGCGGTTTGTAAAACACTTTGTAAAAAGGCAGCCTTTAAGAATTACATATTTATGTGTTGTTGTTAGAAGCTAAGAGAACAAAGGTTTAGAGGAGAAAAAGTAAACGAAGAAAAGCGAAGAAATGAAAGATTTAGAAAGGATAAAAAGATGGAAATTATTGTTGATGAGATAGATATTAAGATTTATGTATTTTAAACAACCATCGTAAAGTTTATTCGTATTATAATCTCATACTTGGCCACCTTTGTTTTCCCATCAGTTTAGTCTGATGGATTTGAAAAAGACCGTTGAATCTAAGAGATGAAAGCTTTTGAAAGAGAAAAAGAAGAAACAACTGGTAAATAATTAGTTATGAAATTTATTACGATTATTGGAAGGATACTATACTCTTTTATTTTTATAGGAACTATTGCCACTCATTTTTCCTCTGAGACCATTCAACATGCGACGGCAGCAGGCGTACCTTTTCCATCAGTATCAGTTCCATTAGCAGCTTTAATTGCAACTCTTGGAGGACTCAGTATTTTATTGGGATATAAAGCCAAAGTTGGTTCCTGGTTGATAGTTCTTTTCTTAATTCCTGTGACCTTATATATGCATAGATTTTGGGATGTTCCCGACCCGAGTATGCAAGCCATGCAAAAAATTAATTTTATGAAAAACATTTCCCTGCTTGGAGCCGCATTGATAATTTCTCAGTTAGGCTCAGGACCAGGAAGCATTGACAGAATAGAAAGGAAAAAGGAGTTGGCTAAAAGTATGCCAATGGAGAAAATGAACCATTAATCTATTGATAATAATAGGTAGTAGTGGTTGAAAAGTTTCCGGGGCTTTGAATGACTATTGAGGTTACTGGATAATTAGATGAATTATAGGTATAGCTAGAGGTTACGGAATAAGAATTTGAGGGATCTGTTAGGCTTGTTAACTGAAAGGTTAGCGGATTATTCAAGCTATACAATTCTTCCAGGCCAGCAGGAATTGCTTCATTATTTTTATTTAGAGAAAGAGGCCTGTTCTTTGTATCGTAAGTATAATTAAGATCTGCTATTTCAGAAAGAGTTGCTGTGAGCGCAGTATCGACGAATATTTTTCCTGATACAATATTTGTTCCCTGAGCATTGTATGTAACTATGCCTTTAGCAACTATTAGGCTAAGGCCCTGTTGCGCCAGATAAGTATCTTCTTCTACTATATGACCATTTCCATCGTACAAATAAGTTGTACTATCTGTAAAGGTTTGTCCTGATAAAAAAATAGTTTGCGCAGATGCCGTATATCTTTTAGTATTGGGATCGTAATAGATATTTCTGATGACCGTATCAGTCTGAGTATAATCTATCAGTTCAGTTTGAGTAATGATGCCGGAAGAATTGCGAACCAGTTTATTATGCAAATTGATCTCAGTACCATTTGAAATTCCTGTTGTTGTAATATCTGTCAATCTTTGAGAACCATCATAACTGTATAATGTAACTGTAGAATCGTTTCCCGTTTTGGAAACTGATTTGATGAGAAGTAGTGAAGTTGTTCCACCAGGGTTATTCGATCCCCCATTTTCTGTGCTAATTTCTTTCTGACATGAAGTAAGAAGAATAATCGCAATAGAAAGAAGAATTAATAGCCTGTTCATTACCGTAACTTTAAATAATTAAAGCTCCAGTAAGGTACGAACAGGATCTTTACCGAATAAGAGTAATTCGGGATTTTCTAATAATTCTTTTACCCTTACCAGAAATGAAACCGATTCGCGGCCATCTACTATGCGATGATCATAACTAAGGGCTACGTACATCATCGGACGAATGACAATTTCCCCATTAATTACTACCGGTCTTTCCTGTATCTTATGCATTCCGAGTATGGCGCTTTGTGGGATATTGATAATGGGCGTGGAAAGCAGGGAACCGAATACGCCGCCATTTGTTATAGTAAATGTACCACCCTGCATTTCTTCCATAGCGAGCTTATTATCTCGGGCTTTGGTTGCCAGTTCTACCACCTTTTTTTCAATTTCTGCCATGCTAAGGCTTTCGGCATTGCGTATTACAGGAACTACAAGGCCTTTAGGAGCTGAAACCGCTATAGAAATATCGCAATACTGATGATATATAATTGAATCGCCATCTATGTAAGCGTTAACGGCTGGCCACTCCTGCAAACTAAAGCAAACGGCTTTTGTAAAAAAGCTCATGAAGCCAAGGTTCACATTGTGCTTTTCCTTGAATTTATCTTTATTAGCTGAACGAATAGCCATAATCTTACTCATATCCACTTCATTGAAAGTGGTGAGCATAGCTGTAGTATTTTTTGCCTCTACTAACCTTCTACTGACCGTTTTTCTAAGGTTGCTCATCTTCTCCCTGTTCTGTTCGCGGCCAAAAGCTGCAATGCCTGGTTTTCGACCGGGATGCGATAATGCTTCTATTACATCTTCCTTCAATATTTTTCCATTGTAGCCGCTAGGCTGAATGTTTTTAGTATCTACTTTTTTATCAGCAATAATAGCCGATGCAACGGGAGTAGCTTTTACATCGGGGGTGACTGTTGGACCTCCATTGTTCTGAGGCTTGCCTGTTGATGGAGTAGAAGGAGTTACTGTTTGTGCCGCCGGCTTTAATTCCGTGGCTTTTGATTTTGATTCCTCAGAAGGTGCGGGCTTAGCGACTGATTCATCTATCTGCGCCAATATATCTCCAATATTTAAGGTATCACCTTCCCTTCCAACAGTTTTTAATTTACCTGCTTTTTCTGCATTGACTTCGAATGTTGCTTTTTCGCTTTCGAGTTCCGCAATAACTTCATCCCTGTCTACATAATCACCATCCTGTTTCAGCCACTTAATAAGTGTTACTTCATTTATTGATTCACCTACTGTTGGAACTTTAATATCAATCATCCGATTTCAGTTTACAATTTTTTAATTTAGAATCTTTATCTGCAAATTTTACAGAATAAATAGGAAAGGTTAAATGGTAAATGCCGTATCTACAATTTCGTTTTGTTCCTGAACATGTACTTTACTATACCCACTGGCTGTCGCTGCACCTGGCTGTCTGCTAATAATGCCATAGTTAATGGTTTTCAGATTCATTTGCAGATAACTGGCAGCACCCATATTTAATGGCTCTTCCTGCACCCAAAACCAAGTGGCCCTGCTGTACTTTTTATTAATTTCTTCCAATTGCTTTAAAGGTAGTGGATATAGCTGCTCTAACCTGATTATTGCGATGTCTGTTCTGTTTTCCTTTTGCTGGCGCTCAAGAAGGTCGAAATAAATTTTGCCAGAGCAAAACAATACTTTTTTCACTTTTAGTGTATTCGATGCAAATGCATCATCAATAACCTCTTTAAAACTACCGCTTATAAATTCATCTTTGAAGGAATAAGAACCAGGATGACGAAGGTTTGCTTTGGGTGAAAAATTAATCAATGGCTTGCGAAATGGCCAGGTAAGTTGCCTGCGTAATGCGTGAAAGAAATTGGCCGAGGTGGTTATATTAGTTATAACCATATTGAGCTCGGCGCACATTTGCAGAAAACGTTCCATTCTTGCGCTACTATGTTCCGGACCCTGGCCTTCATAGCCATGAGGCAAAAGCATAACAATTCCGTTCATTCTTTGCCATTTAGTTTCTGAGGAAGCAATAAATTGATCTATTATTATCTGGGAGCCATTCGCAAAGTCACCAAATTGGGCTTCCCATATTACCAATGAATTTGGAGTTGCGAGTGCGTAGCCATATTCAAATCCTAATACTGCATATTCGCTCAATAACGAATTATAAATTCTGAATTGTCCTTGTTTATCCTGAAAGTGATTTAATCTATTATATTCTTTGTTATTTGTTTCGTCGTAAATAACTGAATGGCGATGAGAGAATGTGCCCCGTTTAACGTCCTGTCCACTCATGCGAACATCCTTACCCTCAATTAACAGGCTTGAATATGCGAGAAGTTCCCCTGTTGCCCAATCTACTTTTTTCTCTGTGTTAAATAATTTTACTTTATCCTGCAGTATTTTTTCAACCTTACGAAGAGGTTTAAAATCCTGAGGCCATTTCATCAGACTATCAAATAATTTTTGAAAATCTTTTTCACTAATCGCGGTTACGGGAGATTTATCGAAATCTTCTTCAGTTGCCTTACGGAGGCTTTTCCACATTAATTCTGGTTGTTGGTATGTATAAGGCAGTGGATGTTGTTTTACTTCATCAAGCCTTTCCTGCAAATCAGCCCAGAACTTCTTTTCCATTTCTTTGGCTAACTGCTGCGCATCGTTCTCGCTATTCTTTAAAAGATATTCTACATATTCTTCCCGAGGATTTGCATGCTTATCAATGATTGCATAAAGCTGTGGCTGCGTAAACTTTGGATCATCGCCTTCATTATGCCCATGCCTGCGATAACAAACCATATCGATAAAAATATCCGCGTTGAATTTTTGTCTGTACCTGGTAGCAATTTCAACACATTTAACGACGGCTTCAGGATCATCCCCATTTACATGGAAAACCGGAGCCTGAATGGCAGATGCAATAGAAGTGGAATAATCGGAACTTCTGGCATCGTCGAAATCGGTAGTAAATCCTATTTGATTATTAATTACAAAATGAATAGTTCCACCCGTATAATAACCTTTCAAACTGCTCATTTGAAGGATCTCATAAACAATTCCCTGCCCTGCAACAGAAGCATCGCCATGAATTAATATTGGAAGAACGGAATGAAATTCTGAATTGTAAAGTACATCGGCTTTAGCCCTGGAAAATCCTAACACAACAGGATCTACAGCTTCGAGGTGAGAAGGATTAGGAGTTAATTTTAAGTGTACCTTTTTATGTGTGGCTGTTTCTACCTCACTGGAAAAACCAAGATGGTATTTTACATCGCCGCTTCCCATTGTTTGATCGAGGATTGCTGTTCCTTCAAATTCACTGAAAATCTGTTGATAGGTTTTACCTAATATATTGGCAAGAACATTTAATCTACCACGGTGAGCCATTCCGATGACTACTTCCTGTACTCCGAGATCAACACTTGTTGTGATCATTGCATCCAGTGCAGGGATTGTTGTTTCACCGCCTTCCAGTGAAAATCTTTTCTGGCCGACGTATTTTGTATGAAGGAATTTTTCAAATATTACACCTTCGTTTAACTTGTCGAGGATTCTTTTTTGCTTTTCGAGTGGCAGCGGTTGTTGAAGGGTAGTTTCTATTTCATTTTCGAGCCAATCGAGACGATCTTTCTTATATATGTATTGATATTCGACCCCTATATGAGCGGTATATATTTTTTTAAGATGATCGATAATTTGTTGAAGGGTTCCAGATGCTAAGCCAACAAATTGTGAGGATGCGAATTTCTTAGCGAGATCTGCATCGGTTAGACCAAAATAATTAAGCTCGAGATTGGCTCCTCTGTTCTTTCTTTCACGGATTGGATTTGTCTTTGCTTCAAGATGGCCTTTTTTACGATAAGCAAGAATTAAATTATATACAGAAAATTCTTTTGTTAATTGGTTTACATCTATTGGGGAAGTGGTGCTTTCAGTTAACGTGTAGCCATTAACTCCGTTTGTATAGCCCAATGCAAAATCAAAACCTTCAAAAAACTTACGGTAATCCGGGTCTATACTATCCGGATTCTGTATAAAATCTTTATAGAGGCTTTCTATGTATGCAGGAGAAGAACTGGTGATATACGAGAAATCCTTCATGTGAGGGAAAATTTGGATTTTTGGGTAGGCAAATATCGTTTAAATTGATCAATGGTCAATGTTCCTATTGCGATTGGTTAGTTTCAAGAAGGAAGAGAGATTTTTAAATGTTGGTATTTTAACTTGATCTGCTTCATAATAATCTTCTAAAATCCTTGTTTTCATGCATGTTTTATGGTTTTTCTCCTTACTTTTGCGATCCAAATTTAGAATATATGGCTAATCATAAGGCGACAAAGAAAGATGTACGTCAGTCAACAAAACGTCGTGAAAGGAATCGTTATTATGGAAAAACTACCCGTAATGCGATGCGTGATCTTAAGGGATTGACTGAAAAAGCTGCCGTTGGCGAAAAGACTTCTGAAGTAATATCGATGCTCGATAAGCTTGCAAAGCGTGGTATCATTCATAAGAACAAAGCCAGCAACCTTAAGAGTAAACTAACGAAGAGAGCAAACACAATAGCCTAATCTATTAGCATTTCAAATGATATTGAGGCGCCTTATTAAGGTGCCTTTTTTTATTTACAACCTATATCTTAGCATATTATGCGACTGTACTTAATTGTTTTATTTCTTGCTTTTTATGTGAATGTATTTAGTCAAAATTCAGTAACACGATTTGAACTATCTAAAGGCAATGAAACCTCTACTTATTTTGAAGCTATCGATTGGTGGAAAAAGCTTGAGGCAGCTTCACCAATAGTTAAAATGATAGAGATGGGACCAACAGATGCTGATCTTCCTCTTCATTTAATATTGGTATCTACCGATAGAGATTTTAATATAAAAACATTAAAGGGTAAAGGAAAGAGTATCATTCTTATCAATAATGGCATACATCCTGGAGAGCCGGATGGAATTGATGCATCAATGCTTTTGGTAAAAGAAATAGTTGAGAATAAGTATAATCTTCCATCTAATGTCGTACTGGGAATTATTCCTGTTTATAATATTGGAGGTTGCCTGAACAGGAGTAATCATTACAGGGTTGACCAGAATGGTCCAAAGGAATTTGGATTTAGGGGTAATTCGGAAAATCTTGATCTCAACAGGGATTTTATTAAATGCGACTCTAAAGAAGCTCTGACGTTTGCGAAGATCTTCCATTATTTGGATCCGGAAGTATTTGTTGATAACCATGTAAGTGATGGAGCGGATTATCAGCACATAATGACATTATTAACTTCTCAGCATAAATTAGGTGGAGAAATGGATACTTTTTTAAGTAACCAGTTTGAACCCACATTATATAAATTGATGAAGGAAAAGGGCTATGATCTTGTGCCTTATGTGAACCATCAAGCCGAGACTCCGGATAAAGGATGGAATGCCTATTGGGATAGTCCTAGATATAGCAGCGGATATACAAGCTTATGGAGCACTTTTAGTTTTGTTCCTGAAACGCATATGTTGAAACCCTATAAGCAAAGAGTGGAATCGACAGAAGCTTTAATGAAAAGCTTTATAGAATTTACATCTGCGCATACGACAGAAATTATAAAGATGAGAAAAGAAGTAAGGAAAAGAGAGGAGAATCAAGCTCAATTTCCGATTATTTGGAAATTAGATAAGTCTAAAGTGAAGGAAATTGAGTATAAAGGATATGAGGCGACATATAAGGAGAGTAAGGTTTCAGGACTTTCCAGATTATATTATGACAGAACTAAACCGTTTGTAAAGAATGTTCCATTTTATGATAATTATGTGGATTCAATTTCTGTCAGAAGGCCGGAAGCTTATATAATACCACAAGGATGGTGGAAAGTAATTGACAGATTGAAGGCCAATAATGTTACTTATAGAAGATTGAAAAGGGATACTTCTATTGAAGTGGAATGGTATAAAATAGAAAGTTACCAGGCATTATCAAGGTCATACGAAGGGCATCATTTAAACACAAGAGTGCAGATTTCAATACATACAAAAATAATACATTTCCGGAAGGGGGATTATTACATACCATTAAATCAGATATCCAATAGATTTTTAATTGAAACATTAGAACCTCGGGGAGAAGATAGCTATTTTGCATGGAATTTTTTTGATCCAGTTCTTGGACAAAAAGAGGGATTTTCTGATTATCATTTTGAAGATATTGCTGCAGAATATTTAAAGAATAATCCTGAATTAAAAGAAAGATTAGAAAAGAAGAGAGTTACAGATTCCTCTTTTGCTAAAAGTGCAAATGCGCAATTAGATTTTGTGTTTCAAAACTCCCTTTATTTTGAACCTGCATATTTGGAGTATCCGGTTTATAGAGTTGTTAAGTAGTAATTCGATTATTTTTAATTTATGTTCTTAGATGTGAATCTGAAATAGTGATTTTAAGAAATGGTTATAGTCAAATTCGACTAATAGAGAAAATAGTTGAAATGAGGTATAGTAACAGCATTCATTTCTTACAGATAGTAATAGAAGCAGAAAATAAAAAAGCCTTTCAGTAAACTGAAAGGCTTTATAATAAATATGGCAGCTACCTACTCTCCCACATTGTGGTGTAGTACCATCGGCCATGAGGGGCTTAACTTCTCTGTTCGGTATGGGAAGAGGTGAACACCCTCGGAAAAACCACCATAAGAATTTTAGATTATGATTTCGGATTTACGATTTGCGGATCGGAATTGAAATCTTCATCTTAAATAATATAACATATTGGAAGTTGTTAGGAGAGAGTCTATAAAAAAAAAATTAAAGCGTACGAGCAATTAGTACTACTCGGCTTTGCTGTCACCAGCTTTACACCTGTAGCCTATCAACGTAGTAGTCTACTACGGCTCTTAAAAGTAAACTCATCTTGAGGAAGGTTTCACGCTTAGATGCTTTCAGCGTTTATCCTGTCCGTACATAGCTACTCGGCATTGCACCTGGCGGCACAACCGATACACCAGCGGTACGTACGACCCGGTCCTCTCGTACTAAGGTCATGTCCTCTCAATTTACTAGCGCCCATCACAGATAGGGACCG
>JBJMLT010000335.1:0-3436 GCA_045805165.1 Flavisolibacter sp. | reverse complement strand
CATCTAACCAGATTGGAGATATCAATTTTGGCGATGATAAGTTTGGATTAGGGTTTGGACTTGTCACTGCTAAAAGCAGCGGTAAATATCCAACCCAGGAAGGTTCCTTCAGCTGGGGTGGATATTTTGGAACTTCATATTGGGCAGATCCAAAGGAAAAGATCATTGGATTATTTATGACCCAAATGGCATCCGGCACTCACGGAGATATTCATGATAAGTTTAAGGTATTGGTATATAGTGCACTAAACAATTAGCTAATAAGCTAATTATTTATTATTTATTCTCAAGTAATTTAAAGAACTGATCCAGCTGAGGCAGAATAACGATTCTTGTGCGCCTGTTGAAAGCTTTCCCTTCTGCAGTGTCATTATTGCTAACAGGAAGATATTCACTACGTCCTCCGGCAGTCATCCTCTTCGGATCAATTTTAAACTGGTTCTGTAAAATCCGTACTACAGAAGTCGCTCTTTTTGTGCTTAGATCCCAGTTATCCTGAATGCATTCATTTTTTATTGGAACATTATCTGTATGACCTTCCACCATGAATTCAATTTCAGGCTGGTTGTTAAGTACCTGGGCAACTTTATCTAAAACACCCATTGCCTTATCACTTACTATATAGCTGCCACTTTTGAATAACATCTTATCTGAAATAGAAATAAATACCACTCCCTTTTCTACTTTAATATCTATATCCTGATCATTTACATCTTTTAAGGCACCCTTAAGATTCATTACCAATGCCATGTTCAATGAGTCTTTTCTATTCATTTCCTTTTGAAGGTTTTGGATATACATATCCTTGGTTCCAATATTCTCCAGAGATTTTTTAATACTTTCAGCCTGTGAGCTTGAAATAACCGAAAGGTCTTTCAATTGATTAAGCATGTTATTATTATTTTCCTTCAGAAAGGCTACTTGATTATTTAGCCCTGACATTTCCGTTTCCATTTGAGCTCGTTTGCGGGCACTTTCATCTTGCGCATCGCGACAGGTTTTCAAATCAGTTTGAACCGCACGGTAAGAACTATCCAACTCAGCATATCGGGCCTGCTCCGCCTTAAACTTTTTTGTGCTTACACAAGAAGCTAAACTAATGGAAACAACAGCCAAAGTAATGAGCTGCCGGATTTTTTGATTCATCGATTTGTTCATTTGATTAGAGATTAGTTATTATATATATTATTTTACAAACTAAAATTACTGCATTCAAGGTTGGTAACTCTTCATTCCTGTCTTTTTCAATTCTGCTTTTTTTATGGCGGCGTAGATTTTGATAGCTATACAATTAAATTAAAGTGATTTATATGTCTGGAAACGATCAAAACAATAAAACACCAGAAAAAGAACCTATTATTGGAAGAGTAGACAACCCGGGAGAAAAATATAAAGAAGAACAAAATAAGAAAGATATTAGTCATATAGACCGTCAGGAAGGTTCAATGAACCATGGGCAAATAAGTTCAGATATTTCCAGCGATGAAAATAAACAACAGAACAGCCGCAATTCCAATGAATAAAATAGAATTAATTTTTTAGAATTTATACAAAAAAGGCTGTCTTGAAAAACAGCCTTTTTATTATAAATCAGATAAAGCTTATTGTTTGCTTTTCAATTGGTCTTCAGTTACAAATTGCCTGTGGCCTTTGTCATCAATCCAATAATATCTTGAATGATTGTCAATATAAATGGTTTGTCCGTCCGGACCAACTTTATCCTTATAAACATGATCCTTTACTCTGTGAAATCCTTTTGAAGTAAGTTCGGCTGTTTTATGACCAGCTTTTTTTGTTCCGGATTTTACATCATCACCTACTTTTTCCATGGTGCTTTGATCCTGTGGAGTTTTATCCCTAATCTGGTCTTCTGTAATAAATTGCCGGTGACCTTTATCATCGATCCAGTAGTATCGGGAGTGGCCATCAATATAAATGGTTTCCCCATTTGGACCAACTTTATCCCTGTAAACTTTATCCTTTACACGATGCGCTCCTTTAGAAGCCAGCTCGGCAGTTTTATTACCTACCTTTTTGGCGCCTGTTTTAACATCATTTCCCACTTTATCTGCGGTGCTTTGGGCATTTATGGTAGATAATGCACCTATTAGCAATGTAAAAGCGGAAATTCCAATTAACTTTTTCATATATCAAATTTTTACTTGTTGAAATCGTTTGGTTTATTTCACTGCTTAATATTAAAAAACAATGCCAATTTGAATAGTGTAAATGAAAAGGCCGGCTTTAAAGCCGGCCTTCTATTTTACATGAAGAATATCGCACACATTATTCCGGTTAAGAACAAAACCAATAAGAACAGTTGTACTAATTTTTCATTTGGGCTTTTAATAAGGCTGATAATGGAACGGATCATATGTTTTTATTTTTTTTACTTGAATAATTGCCTTCAAATTGCAGCCCTGTACTGCATTTCCTTTGACATGACAAAAGTATTTTCTGCCGTCATCATTGTAACCACATGTGTATGTGAATTTGATTTGCTTTTTAAACTGGCAGCCGATTTGTACTGACATATATAGTGGCAAATTCTTTATAATATGCAAAAGATAATCATATGCTTATTGATTCTATTTAACTTGAATCAATTGCATGCGCAGTCGGTTCAGCGAAAATCAGCATCCGGTAAACAATTAAGCAATCATAAAGCTAAAATTGAAAAGAGCAGATCGAATACGTTACAATCAGATTCTAATTCAACTTACACTTACGAAAGCAATTCACAACATAATGCATATAGTGCTTCAGGCAATACAATTTATACCATACAGGATCCTGTTATCAGAATAATGAATCTTCGTGCGAATGGTTCAAATATTAAAATGGGCAAATCCGGGATAATCGGAGAATCAAAAAAAACATATGGTTTAGCTAATGGTCATCTTATCTTTTATTCAGAGGGTGCAACCTCTTCGGGAACTATTACAGGCAGTGGTTCTGTAGGAACAGGGAGCAGTCCGGGAAGTATTGGTATAAATCCAGTTATTCCTGGTGTCAATGGTAAGAGTATTTATGCCGGACCTTCAGTCTGGGGAACAGCCGTAACAGGATCTGGTATTAATATTAGTGATTCATCAGGACGCCATCCTTTAAAGAAAAGGAATAAATAGATATTCTGGTTATTAAAAAGCTTGAGAATTTTTAATTGAACTATAAGAACTATATTTATAGCACAATCTCTTTATGGACTCAAATCAAAAACTTCAGATTGACCGTGAAGATTTGAATAACGTACTTGCTGCTATTGAAAGGTCTTTTTCCATTGAATTTAAAGAAACTGAGTTATCATCCCTTAAAACTTATGGTGATCTTTGTTCAACTATTATAAGAAAGGTAGAATATAAATGAATAGATGATAGTACATCCAAGCAGGTATTTGATAAATTATATGTTTAGAGTGTGGTGTTGTGTAAGTGTG
>JBJMLT010000334.1:0-2175 GCA_045805165.1 Flavisolibacter sp. | reverse complement strand
TGGCTGGAAGTGAGCAGTGTGACGAATTTCGAAAGTTTTCAAACCAATAGATTGAAGTGCCGTTATAAAGATTTAAATGGTAAAACTCAGTTGGCGCATAGTTTAAATGGTAGTTCACTTGCGTTGCCAAGAATAATGGCAAGTTTATTGGAGAACAATCAAACGGAAGACGGTATAAAAATTCCCGTTGTGTTGTATAAATATTTTGGAGCAGAAATGATTTCGTGAATAGTGAGTGGTGAATAGTGAGTGGTGAACAATGCCGTTTACTTAAGAATTATAATGCGAATTAGATTCCTCTTAAGTCGGAATGACAAGCTTCGTCGTGGAATTTTTAGTAAACATGGAGTTGCACATAGCTATACGAAAATTCGAAATGCATCCATTTAATTCAGGCGTAAGAATAAAATTGTAAATCGTAAACTCAGTTGAATATTGTTCAGAATGTACAAGGTCTAATGTATGAGTAGAACATAAAAGTTCCTGATAATAAGTGTAAATTAAAGTTGACAAAAAATTTCATCACACTTAAAAAATCAGGAACCATGAAAAGTAAAATTAAACAGTTAGACTTTACGGGGGAAACAATTTTTACAGCTTTAGATGTTCACAAGAAAAACTGGCGTGTAACTACGGGCAGTAAAGAATTTGAACTGGAACATTATACTCAAAATCCAAAGCCAAAAGATTTGGCAAGGCATCTGAAAAAGCGTTACCCGGGAGCAAAATATATAGTTGCTTATGAAGCGGGATTTTGTGGATTTGGGATACAGCGCTCTTTGAAAGAAGAAGGAATAGATTGCATCATAGTGAATGCAGCAGATATACCTACCTCTAATAAAGAAAAGAGGCGTAAACAGGATAAAATAGATTCACGTAAAATATACAAACGATTAGCTGCCGGAGATTTGGAAGGGATTTATGTACCGCAAACAGAGATGGAACATGCCCGGTCCCTGGTTCGTGAACGTAGCCGCATAGTAGATGATCAAACCAGATGTAAAAACAGGATATGGAGTTTGCTGATGTTTAGTGGTCTAAGTGTAGATGCGGACAAACCCAAACAATACTGGAGCAGAAAATTTATAGAATCGCTTAAGCAGTTAGATTGTGGAAGTAAACCACTTAGAGAAGCATTAGATTTAGCTATTGAAGAATATATATTGGTAAGACAGTTATTAACTAAAGCAACAAAAAAAGTTCGCGAATTATCCAGTGATAAACTCTTTGCAGAAATACAGCAATTTTTGCGAAGTATTCCTGGAGTAGGATTGATCAATGCAATGGTGATACATACTGAGCTACAGTTTATCTGCCGGTTTAAAACGCTGGATCATCTTTGCTCCTATACGGGTATTGTTCCCGATTCAGATAGTTCGGGAGACAAGGAAAAAATAACAGGGATCACTCATCGCAGCAATAACTATCTGCGGGAAGCCATTATAGAAAGTAGCTGGGTAATTGTAAGAAAAGATCCTGCTATGTTGATGTTGTATAAACGCTATTGTGCAAGGATGGATGAAAATAAGGCTATTATTAAAATAGCCAGGCATTTGCTAAATAGGATTAGATATGTTTGGATGAACCAAACGACTTATGAAATAGGTATTGCAGCGTAGAGCGGAATGCGTTTTTTGAGGCATGGGCTTCCAAAGTAAATAAGTAAGGCTGCCTGAAATCAAGCAACCTTTACAAAACTTACGAAAGTTTACTTCGTATAGCATCAGGTTATCCCTGACGGGTTGCTCGCCAGCATTGCCCGTTTCCGTTTAGCCTGATAAAACAAAATTAATAACAACAGGTACTACACTGTTCAAAGTTCTTTAGGCGCCTATCGTTAAGTCACTCCTGCAGCATCCGAGATCACATCAACGAAAGACTGCTTCTTACAAGGATACAGGTGCCTTTTATAACAAATTGAAAAAGACCTTGCGGCTCCCTAAAGTGACATGGGCGATGACTGCTGATTGAAGTGTACTTGGATAGCTGTAGAACCTGAAAAAAAGAAGTTTATTTTATGTGACACTACTATATGATATTATCAGGAAAATTTTTTCTGACCGAAAAACATTAATCAATGCTATGCAGCAAAATCTCATCATTGAAGTGAGTGACACAACGAAGTATCATAGATGTACTATAGCCGATAACATAAATCAAAAAAAAGAACAGACT
>JBJMLT010000333.1:0-5557 GCA_045805165.1 Flavisolibacter sp. | reverse complement strand
GCGAGAAATGCTATTCAGATCATTGATAAAGGTTTTAATTATAGCCATTGAATTTGGGAAATGTTAGTCCAGGTTACAGCCAACGCTTACATTTGCGCAAGTTGTTGCAAAGAAATAGATTAATTTTTAATACTAAATATTGCAAGAAATTAAGATTAGATATTTTAATGAATCGCTTCATATTGGCATGCTCAATCGGAGAGAGGTTTATCGGTTAAAACCTGAGATCAAATAACAGAATGTCGAAGTAGATGGAGGAAGATTAGTATATACAGCCACCGGTTCAAATAAAAGAATTAGCTATAAAAGATAGAAGGAAAGTTTAAAAAAGAGCTTTTTCAAGTTTTGAAGAAATGCCGACTGGTTTGTTAATACATCCCCTCGTAAGTCCCCCAAAAATAAAAATCCCTGAAAGTCAATACTGCCAAGGATTTTAAATTTTAGTTATGCCCGGGATCGGATTCTTTTAGTCCTGGAAATCAAATCTTTGAAGCTTTAGCGTGTCAAAATTGTGTCGTTTTATAAAATGTCTGTCAGATTCCAACGCTTCTTTTCACTTTCTATCTATCAATGTAAAAATAAGGATAACCATTTATAATTCAACCTACGATAGATCGGGTTCATCTCGTTAATTTGCATAAAAACTAATGAGTTGGATAATGTTCCCTACCGTTACTGGCTGGGGAGCATTCTGACCGCCGTTCATAGAATTGATCGCTGATCATTACTGGATTCCCGTTGCCTTTATCATTCCGCTAGATTGCTTTTCGTAAATTGCATTATACGGATACAAATTACGTATGGGATCATGAGTAAGGGGTAAGGTATAGACGTAATAATTTAGAAAATCAATTTCGCTTATGGCTCAAACCAAAGTTAACCAGGCAACAGCCCGAAACTTGGTAAATGATATCAAGTGCTTTGCAGAAACACTACCTAATTTTGCAAAATATCTTTCAAAAAAAATTCTTTCTGGTGAAGAAATTGGAATAGAAGAACTTCAATTAGCCTATGATTATTTTAAAGAAGAATTTGGCCTGAAAACTAAAGTACACCTTACACCTATCCAAATTGATTGCTTCCAACCTCCTTCCAGCCAATTTAAAGAACATATTCAACTTACGCGCTTAGAAAACGTAGAAGGCGTGAATGCCCTTGTATCCAACCAGGTGATTGAATTCAACCCAGGGTTAACGATTATATATGGTGTAAACGGAAGTGGTAAATCCGGTTATACACGACTGCTCAAAAAAGCATTTTTCTCCCGCGACAAAGAAGACATCAGTCCCAATATCTACCAGGAAGAAGCTATCCGGCCTATTTCGGCTGATTTTTATTTCATATCTAACGGTAACGCACAAGTGTATAAATTTCCTACGGATAAAGGGAAAGCAGAATTTTTACAGTTTGCGGTCTTTGATAAAAAATGCGCTTTAACGCACCTGGATGGTAAAAATGAATATGAATTCAAACCAGCTGGCTTACAGTTTTTCCCGGCATTAATCGAACAGTATAAAAAGATCGAAGCGCTGCTCCTTCGAGACATCCAGGAAAAAAATAGGGTGATTGAATTTCAAGCGTTTTTTACAGGTGAAAGTGAAATTAAACATGATGTTCAAAGGGCCATTGCGGAGCGCTCCATTTTGCCTATAGAAAAGTATGTGCCTTTTACTGATGAAGACCAGGCACTTAGGGAAAAGCTGCAAACAAAAAGAGCCTTTCTGGTGACTTCTAACACGGATAAAGAAATTAATCGGTTGACCGAATTAAAATCGAATTTTCTCAAGCTGGAACAATACCTTCGGAACACTAATAAATATTTTACCACCGATTCTATAAACAAAGTGCAGGCGGTCATCACAGAATGCATAGAAAAAGGAAAACTATTTAAAGAGCAGGGGAAGGAAAGCTTTAAAGCCCTGGTAAATTATAGTGTAGATAACATCCAGTGGGTAGAATTTATTGAAGCCGCCGGAAGGTATGCTGATTCAATTGATACCCGCTATCCCATGGCTGAAGATAAATGCCTGCTCTGCCAGCAGCCACTGACCCCTGAAGCCAGCCAATTGATTCATAAGTATTGGGAATATTTAGAAAGCGAAGCGGAAAAGAATTTCAAAACTGCACAAGAAAGACTGGAACACGTAAGGAAAGCCTTCATGGAGCTGAACCTAAATTTATTACCGGAAGAAAATATTTGCCACCAGTGGCTAAAAGATAATGATCTTGAGCACCTTCAAACAATTTTAATTGTTATCGAAAACCTGAATTCTTTAAAAAATGAGCTGTTGCTGGATCTTGCCACATTAACGGTAGAAGAGCGTACTGCATTGCAGGTTGAAGTGACAAAGTTGCAAATGATTCAAAAAAAATTCGAGGAAGCGATTGTAACGTTGATGAAATCAAATATAAAAAATGAAATTGCCGAATGCGATCGCCAGTTAACCTTGCTCGACCATAAAGATAAATTGAATCAGCTCCTTGATCAACTTAGATCCCAAATTGAAAATTTATCCTGGGCAGCCCTGGCATCCCGACATAAGGGGAAGTTAGGTACGCAGAAAATTACCTTGAAAGAAAAAGAGATTTCTAAAATTTATTTCCACGAAGACTATATTAACACCTTCCAAAAAGAATGCTTGCGACTGGATGGTGATTTTGGAATCTCCATTGTTCATACCGGCACCTTTGGATCTTCCTACCGACAACTGAATATTTTAAGCCATCATCCCTCTAAAATCCTGAGTGAAGGCGAACAAAAAGTCATTTCACTAGCTGATTTTCTTTCAGAAATAGCGCACTCTAACGTGAACCGGGGTATTCTATTCGATGATCCTGTCACTTCGCTAGATGATGAGCGAAAAAGTACGATCGCCAAACGATTAGTAGAAGAGTCTTCTCAGCGCCAGGTGATCATTCTCACACATGACCTTGTCTTTGTTTACAACCTGATGGATTATTGCAGGCTGGCAGCCAAACAATTTTCTTGTCACTGGATCGAAAAGCAAAATAATAAACCCGGCTATATCCATTTAAATAATGCACCCTCGCTGGAGAAAGAGTACCGAAATTCTACAAAGGCGTTGGAACATTATAGTGCCGCCAAAAAACTCGGGCCCGAAGCCCGGGAAGAACGCATACGCCAGGGATTTACCGCATTGCGAACCAGCTACGAAGTCCTCGTCGTTCATGATTTTTTCAATGGCGTTGTTCAACGATTTATAGAAAGGGTAAGTATCGATAGCATGGGTTCGATTTGCTTGGATAGATTTATTCGCGATGAGATTATGGATAATTTTGCGCAGTGTTGCAGCTATATGGAAGGCCACTCGCACAGTGATAAATATGCGTATAAAAAACCCAGTGTAGAAAATTTGCTTGAAGAAATACAACGATTCGATGCGTTAAAAAAGAAAATTAAAGAATCGAAGAAGCAACCTGCTTAATAAGAGTATAAATGCTGTAATTGCAACCTTAATTAAGGTAATTTTTATTTAAGCTTTTAAAAATCAGGTTTTGAATTTCTACATACGAGTCATTCATACTTCTAAATGTCAGCAGTGCCCTGGACTGGAAACTTTTTGTTCCGAATATCAAATCTTAAAACATTAATGTGTCAAAATTATATTATAGAATAAGATGTCTATCGGATTTCAACACTTCTTTTCACTTTCTATCTGTCAATGTAAAATAAGGGTAAACCAGTTATAATTCAACATAGTAAAGATGTAGGTTGTTGTCCTTTATTTGCGTATAATGTATAGAATTGGAAATGTCAACTATAGTTACCGGCCGAGACACGACTTCGTATCAAAAAAACTATAATAATTTCGTTAAATATTCCGAATAACCCATTGCCTTTAATAAACTTAAAGATTTTATTTTCTATATAATCTAAAATGACATATCTGGACCAATTTCCATATTTTTTTTCCTACTCTTTAAAAAAACAAGACGCTCTCTGGAATAGGCAATTCAATGAAGATGATTCTAGCAATTTATATTTTTTATTAAAATTATTGGAAGATGAATATGTACATATTCAAGATGACATGGACAGAGTACAGGAAGTAGGCAGGGCATTTGTTCAAGATTGTATAAATGGCTATAAATTTTCAGGAAGTATAATTTTTAATTATTTGCAATTTGCTGGCTCTACAATTTTAGCCTATTATTTTGTCAACATAAAAGTGCCAGGGTACATGTTTAATTGGCTCACCAATTCTCTTACCGATTCTTTAGAACCAGAACAACAGAAAGATGTGATTTATGGTAGAATTCATGAATTTATTCTATCCAATAAACAAATTATTCATCAAAACCTTGATGAAATATTAGCGATGTGGACCTATTCCCTGTTTTTGTATTCCAGGGTATATGGTGGTTTAAAGGAAGTAGCAATCCAATATTTAGAGCTGTATCTTAAATATTTCCTTACTATGCCAAGAAGGGGAAATATTTATTTTGATTATATACAATCCTTATGTCAGATTTACACTTTTACTAAGCAGCATCATCGCAATACAGAATTCCAAAAAGTAGGTCATTATTTAAACCTTTCCTATCAGGCTACAGAAACCCCTGATGAATGGAAGATGCTGATAGCAATTCAATTTTCTTGTATTGATGAAATTTCTGGCCGTATGACAAGGATACAATGGTGTGCGTTGGTATTGGAAAAGTACCGACCGCTTTTGAAGGGTCACCAGGAATTGCAAGTTCTTATTAATTATTATGGCCAAGATGCTAATCAAATTTTGCAGCATTTGACCGAAATTAAAGAAGCAGTACGTACCTATAGAAAATTTATTGAAAGGAGTGGCGCTAATAAATCTCTTATCAATTATGAGCTTAATGAGATATATGGATTAATGTTTCCTCTTGTCATTACCCTGGTGAAAAATTCTCAAATTACCGCAGTAAATGAATTGTTAGGAGTTTTTTTTAATATCCCAGAAGAAAAATTGATTCATGAGCAGATATTGCATATTATTCCTAATGATCGATCAGGCATTGTTCTTTCTAACAATAACAATGTTTACATTATTTATCGCGACCCTATTGAATTGGTACGAAAACTAACGAAATGCATGAATGCCTTTTTAAATACAACTTTTTCAATTCGAGATGATACTGAATTCGTTCTCGTGAGACCAGAACGGCATGGTATTCCAAATCCTACGTTGGGACCGGATTTTGAAAATTTAATGAATGAGCTATTTGATTTTACGGAAGGAGTACCCGAAAATATGTTATCTGTAAATGGATATGTTTTTCACTTTGGATTTAATGCACCACTTCAGCAAATTTTACTTGGGCAGAAGGGGTTTACCTTACCAATGATTTATAGTTTTCAACAACCATTTGTGCAGCGTCCTTTCAAAAAAGCTTATATCTGGCAAGGAGATTCCATGTTTGCACAATTAGAATGTACTGGAGTAAAAGAGATATTAGAAAAAAAAGGTATGGCCGTTACATTGGTCAATGGTGAACAGACGCCTGTTTCAGACTTTATCCAGGCTTATGAAAGCGATGAATATGATCTAATTTGGCTTTC